>JAGNEZ010000016.1 GCA_018003015.1 Phycisphaerae bacterium
GTTTGACCATGCCCCAGCGGCTGCGATACCTCGAAGAGGCTGCGCAAATGTAGTGAAGACTTTCAGAAGGAAACGGCCTTGGCGCTATCGCCAGGACCACTGACGCTGCCAAACTCAGTAACTTGGGTTAGATCCCAAGGCAGACAGTCCGCCCCACCCAACGCCAGGATCGGCAGACCGCAGAGCAACAGCCGCCGCTGAACGCTTCAACGGTCACTCATGCCACCTCTCTCTTCAACCATGTCGGACCAGGTCGGTCACGTGGTCACGAAGCCGCTCAAACTCTCCCCGCTCGACCGGCAAGCCTCCGTAGAAGACAAACGCACTCTCGATCTCATAACCGCCCTCGTCATACGCCGCCGACGGAGCCAGATACCCTGCATCCCCGTTGGCGTAGCCCACGACGTACAACCTCCAACCGAGACGTGAACGCAAGTCATCGGCCATGACCGAGAACACCTCGGCGCCAAGACACACCCACGTCGCCTCGCCGAACCGCAGAATCTGCACATCCACGGGGATCCGCGGGCACCAATCCGGCTGGGCGACCCGGGCGATCATCCTCCGCTCCCACAGGTCAACCGCCTCCCGGTAACGATCGGCCACATAGCCGGTCTCCTGGGCATAGACCAGGCGAAGCCTGGCGGCATGATCTCTGATCTGGCCCGCATCGAAGGGCTGAAGTCGGACATCGAACTGCGAGAGGACACTGTGAAGCCGCGGCTGGGGTACCACCTCGGTCAGAGAGACCGCGGCTACGATGGCAGCCGCGATCTGGTCACCCCACCGCGCCATTTGCGCGAAGGTCGGCAGGTTGGCCGTGCGCTGGATGAACTCGCTGGTCACCGAGGGTGGATTCAGGTTGCCACAGGCGCCGTTGGTGACCAAAACCACCGGATTGCCCGGCAATCCTGTCGAGGCGGTGGCCGCCGCCCGCCCGGCCATGTCCGCGCTGATCGACCGGTTGTCCGCCCGCATGGCCACGTGGTGAATCGGGTAGTTGGCCAACACCCCCGCGAAGCTGCCATCCGCCCGCCGCCATGCGACAACGCCGAGGCGCGGATCGGCGTGGGCGCTGACCTTGCCACGGCGGTCCACGGCCAAGGTGCACCGCCCTTCTCCGACGAGCATCTCTGCCTGCTCGGGGGAGCATTGGGCACCCGCAGCTGCCTTCAGCATCTCACGGCCCAGCCGATCCACGTAGCCGGCATCGTAAGTGCCGGCATTGATCAGCGGTATCGTCGCCGGACCCGAATGGGTGTGAGTGGCGGAGAGGACGATCTCGTCGCGTCGCAGGCCAAAGCGAGCGGCCAGGGTCTGCTTGACCTCGGCCACAAGCTCGCGGGTGTAACCGATGAGATCAGCATGAAGCCAGAGCAGTCGCTGACCGCCGTCCTCCAGATACAGGGCCCGCACCGCCAGTCGATCGTGGATCTCCACCGAAGGCTGTACCCGAGCTAGAAAACCGGACAGCTCCAATCCCGGCTCGGGCGTAATATCAACGACTGATGTCCCGATCCTCATTCATACCATCCTGACCAACCAGGCAACCGCGATCTAACCAGAGTGTCGGGCCAAAGGGCGATCCGGTCAACACCACATCCAGAATGAACGTGCAGACTGCCCCGCTCCAGTCCTACGGCAGGCGTGCGGTCCGACAGAACTGTCTTCAAGAGGAAACCCCCAACGAGCGGGCTCCCGTCACCCCGGTGTTGAATGCCGCTCAAACTCTCGCGTACTGGCTCTTCACGTAGTCCCGAGCGCGGGCAACGTCCTTGAGCTGAAGATGCTCGATGACCAGGTCCAACTCCTTGTCCAGCGCGGCCAGATGCCGAAGATAGAGCGGATAGTCAAGAACGCCCTGCCCGGCAGCAGGCAAATCCGTTCCATCTGCCGCCGCCTTCACATCCTTGGCATGGGCCAGGACGGTCTGTTTGCCGACCCGCTTGAACATCTCGTCAAGCATCGGCTGCATCCGGGCAAGATCATCCTTGCGGTAATAGTTGCACGGATCCATGGTCAGCTTCAAGGAAGGAGACGGCACATCCTTGAAAAGCCGCTCCGCCCGCTCGATCGAGTCGATGACGTTCCGCCAGTAGACTTCGATGGCCACAATGGCTCCGGTCTTCTCGGCCATGCGGGCCAGCCGAGCGAAGGCATCCCGGCAGGCAAGGTAGCCCTTCTCCGTGTAGTTGTCCGGGTGATCGCTGAACTCCGACTGCGGATTAAACGAACCTGTCTCGGTTGAGATGATCGGCTGGCCAAAACGCTTCCAGTTCTTGAGCAGACACTCCATGCGCTGCTCACCATGACGACGACGCTCTGTCACGGGGTCGATGACATTGTAGTAGCCGAAAAGGCCCGCCACCCGGATCCCCTGCTTGTCCAGCGCGGTCATCATCTTCCTGGCAGCATCCCAGTCAGGCTTGGCTGCGTCGAACTGGACGTCGGCGAACTGACCTTCGAGTACTACGCTGGCGAATCCGTCCTCCCGGATTCGGCGGGCCGCTTCATCGACGGGGAAGCTCGCATAGACGCTCGACATGATCCCCAGTTTGAGATTCCGGGCGGCTTTCGTCTTCAGGTCCGGCCTGGGCGGCGTCTCCAATGGCCCGTCGCCCAGGAGCGTGCAACCCTGTCCCGCCAGGACCGCCGCCCCAGCACCGGCCGCCTTCAACCACGCCCGCCGGGTCATGCTCACCTTTGCTCCTGTTCGCTCCATGTGCCACCTCGTAGTCCGTGCCCGAAGAAGAGCGCCTACGCCCACTCCGTTGATCCTAACGCCGCGGTTCGCATCTGTCGAGTTGACGCTCCTTCTCCGTCCGCTATTCTAACGTCCTTCGGCGGATATGGGATCGGCGTTGGCCGGCCAGATCCGGTCCATCCGAAGACAGGCGGTGGAACCCGTGACTCTCAACCTCCCCAAGACCGTCCGAAGCATCCGCCGCGTTCAGACCATCGCCGGTGTGCTGAGCCGGCACGGCTTCGGGCACCTGATCGACCGGTTGCACCTGGGGCGATATGTTCCCCTGCCCAAGCGATGGCGAGAAGTGATCGCACCGCCATCCGACAGGGCCGTCGACGTCAATCTCGGGCGGCGGATCGCCCGGGTGTTCGAGGAACTGGGCCCCACCTTCATCAAACTTGGCCAGATGATGTCCACCCGACCGGACGTTTTTCCGGCCGACATCATCAAGGAACTCATCGCCCTCCAAGACCGTGTACCACCCTTCAGCACGGATGAGGCCAAGCACACCATCGCCTCCAACCTCGGCAGCCCCCTTGAGGAGTGCTTCGCCACCTTCGATGATGTCCCCTTCGCCAGCGGCTCCATTGCCCAGGTTCATCGAGCTACCACCCGCCCTACCGAGGATCGGCCAAGCGAGCGGGTCGTGGTCAAGGTCAAGCGGCCGGATATCGAGGATATCGTCCGCCTAGACATGACCATCCTCCGGTGGATCGCCGACCTGACCGAGCGAATGCTGCCCGAGCTGCACATCTATCACCCGTCGCTGATCGTGGACGAGTTCGAACGAACGCTTCTTCGGGAAATGGACTTCGTCAACGAAGCGGCAACCATGGCTCGCTTCGGCGAGTCCTTCGAGGGTGACCCCGGCCTCCACATCCCCAAGGTCTACTGGGACCTGACCGGTCCCGGTGTACTGACCCTCGAAGAGATACGCGGGGTCAGCGCCCAGAAGTTGATCGATCAACCCGACCCAAAAGTCAACGCCAAGGCCGTGGCCGCTCAGCTGGCCCAGGCGTTCGTCCGCCAGTTTTTCGAGATCGGCCTGTTTCACGCCGACCCCCATCCGGGCAATTTGCTCATCGAGCCCCCCGCCCGGATCGGGCTGATTGACTTCGGCCTCACCGGCCGGATCGACGAGGAACGACTCAGCCAGCTGGTTGTCGCCCTCATCGCCGCGTTCAACCGAGAACCGGAGATCGTGGTTGAAGTCCTGGCCGACATGGACGCCCTAGGCGAGAGCACCGACCGGCAGGCGCTGCGGCATGATTTCCTGCAGCTCATCGAGAAGTACTACGGCCTGCCGCTGCACCGCTTCGATCCGCAAACGCTCTTCTTCGAGATCACCAGCCTGATCCGCCGCCACGAAGTGAGCCTGCCACGCGAATTCGTCATGTTCGGCAAGGCTCTGGTAGCCATCGGCGGCGTATGCCTGCAGTTCGACCCGCAGCTCGACCTGCTCAGCCTTGTCCAGCCCAAGCTCACCGCCCTGCTGGCCAACCGCTTCCGGCCGTCCCGGTTGCTCAAATCGGCAGCGGTCTCAACCTGGCACATGGCCCACATCGTCAAGACCGCCCCCGGCCAGCTCCGCGACATCTCCCGGCGTCTGGCCCGCGGCAAGTGGCAAGTGAATATCCGCCACCAGAACCTGGACATGCTCGCCCAGGAGTTAGACCGGTCCAGCAACCGGCTGTCGTTCTCGGTAGTCATTGCCGCGATCATCGTCGGGAGCTCCTGGGTCGTGACCACTCCGGCGACGACCAAAGTCTTCGGTATTCCCCTGCCGGCTCTCGGCTTTACCGGCTACCTTGTCGCCGGCATCATGGGACTCGGCTTGGTGGTCGCGATGCTCCGCAGCGGCAAGCTGTCCTGACGCCGTACCCGCCCTGGTTCCACGCCCCGTGGGACGCTCCGCGCCGAGATGCTCCTCAGCGGCCAACGACAATCAGATAGACCAAGTGTTGCTCCCGCGTGTTGCAGCCGAAAACGCCTGCCACTTCCTCGTCGATGAACCCGCCGACGGGCACAGCCGCAAGTCCCAGGGCGGTGCTGGTCAGCAGCAAATTCTGGGCCGCGTGGCCGGCCTCCAGCAGCGCGAAGCGGTAGCCGCGATCCCCGTACTTCACAATCAGCCGCCGCCAATCGGCGACAAACCCGATCACCGCCCCGCAGCCTGCGACCAGATCGCCGTGGAGGGAGACCCGCCCGAGATGCTCGACCGGCACGCCTTCAGCAAGTCGTTCGAGGCAGTGATCCATGGTCTGGTATCGATAGATGCCTCTGCCAAGACCGCCCACGTTCAGGGCCGCCAGCCGATACTCCAGGGGAAACAGGGCCCCCGCCGAAGGTGCGGCCCGACGCGGCCAAGGGATGCCGTCCGCATCCGCGTTCGGCCGAGAAGTGACCCCGGCCGTATTCAGCAGCAACCGCGACAGCACGGTCATGCCCAGCGGCCGACCGGTGAACCGCCGGATCGTGCGTCGGCATCGGATCAGCCGGTCAAGTCCCCACCATCCTCGTTGCCGCGGCAGAGCGATCTGCGGGGCGGCCGGACTGATACTGATCTGCGGGTAGAGTTCCTCCATCGCCGCGGTCGCCTGGCTGAGCCGCTCCTCGAACTCCAAGAGGTTGGCCGCGGTGAGGCTCGTGTTCTGGTGATACATACGAGCCAACTCGCCATCCGCATGACGTTCCAGCTCGGCACCCCCGCGGTGATCGTCAGTTGAAGACATCGCGATAGCCCCTTCTACGGGTAGGGATGTGGCCATGGATTCCGCCGCTTCGCTCGAGTCGTGCACCAGGCGAAGACGCGCTCCGGCTGATCCTGCCGCTGGCCGCCAAGGAACGGCAGCAGATGATCCCCGTGCAGCAGCTGCGTGCCGGGTACCAGGACACGCACCACGCGTAGCCCGGCGGAGCCCACATCCGGCGTGGTCAGGTCAGACCAGCAAGCCCTCAAGCCGACGGACTCAATCCGGTTCACAATCGCCTCGATGGCGGCAGCACCCGTCAATCCCGGCTGGTCAAACCGGTCCAGGTCCGCCGACAGGCGGGTACTCACGAGGCGGAAGAGGTGGCGGCAGAGACGTGGCCTCCGCGTGTAGAACTGGGCGTGATCTTCAAAAGTGCGCACGTCCAAGCCGTCGCGGCGGTAGCGGATGCCCGGTCGACGGCGCAGCTCTTCGCGAATGTACTTACGGCCCATTCCGGCCTCGATCAGCGCCTTCAGCACCGCGGTGCGGGCATCCGGGTGAGTGGCGGCCCCGAAAGAGATGACATCTCCGTCTTCGGATGGGCCTCGCGAAACCACCGCGTAGGTAGGAACGCCCGTGTCCGGCGTGAGGTCCGCGATGCGGTAGTCGATCCGCGGCCACAGGAGACAATCCTCCAGGATCTCCCTGTGCCACCTGCACTGGTCGGAAGCCAGATCAACCTGCGGAGCCGATAGCCCGTTCCGCCATGCGACGACGAAGGCATCCCGCTCGATGACCTCGCAAAGTGCGGAGAGAATCGCCGCCTCCGCGGTGGGTCCGGCGGCCAGGCCGGTGGATGTGGCCACGGCCAGAGGAGAACGCTTCTGACGCGGCGGAAATCCCAGATACACCAGGTCTGCGGGAAGCCAGGCGAGACGATGATCGCCCCAGCGCCCACCACTCAGCCAGGACCCTTCTACCCAGTCGGTCAGCGTGTCGCGGCGAAAAGGGTCAAAAGGGAACTCGGGCAGGCGATACTGAGCGCCGGAGTACAGGGCGACGCTTTCCGGATCGACAGCCGCGGAACCATCGAAGTCAGACCACTTGCAGGTCTTCACACTCTCCTCGCTCGGCGGCAGACCTGCACAATACCGTTCGGCAGCCTCGCCGACGGCCGCACGCCAGGCATCGCTCGCCGTGAGTCCACCTCCACCACCGCCCGGTGACACCGACCATCCTCCCAGGGATCGGAGGTCCGCCACCTCCGCAGTGACGACGAATAGCCGCGGGTCGTCCCAACGGCCGGGGACCTCACGTGCTCCCCGGATGATCCCGCAACGGCGAGCCACCAGCAGATCCTGCCATTCCTGCAGCCCGGCTCCCGGTTTGAACAAGGCTGCATCCTGGAACCTGCGTTCCGGTGGTGAACGAGATGCCGGTGGCCCTCCGCAAGACGAGCAGCTGGGCACCGAAAGCACGGCCTCACTGTTCGTGGCATAGGTCCGCAAGTCCACAACCAGAAGCCGCCCCAGGCATCGGCAGGGCTGGTGGCCAAACAGGTAGCGAAGGATCTCCGCGACTGCCAGGTTGACAATGATCTTCCTGATCCAGGACGGCGGAGCGACCACGATGGCCCGATCGTCAGGCAGCGTCGTCAACTCGTCCGCCGCCGTTGACGATGCCGCTCCGAGACTGCGGCGATTGCTGTTGAGTCGCTGCTGAAAGCACGCCCAGCAGGCGGTCTGGCCGGGCACGAACAACGGACCGATCCATCCCGTATCCAAATCACCACTCAACCACATCCAGCTCCGATGATGCCGGATCGCCTGATCGTTCAGGTCATGCCAATCACGCGTTCCCGGTCCGTCCTCGACAGCCACATGCAAACCATGCGTGGTCTCGGCGTCCGCGTCAGTCCATCCTCCCGCGTAATCGCTGGTCAGCCCCGTTTCCTTGACTGCCGTTTGGAGATCAGACGCGATCGATCCCTTTCCGACCACACGAATGGGACACGCGGCGCGAACCTGGCGAATCTGCTCTGACCCGATGCCCCATCGAGACAAGCACCTGGCGAGCATCTCCACATCCCAATCCCGCTGCTCACCAGGCTCTGAAGCCGCGATCTCAACGACGCCTTCTGCGATGAGTTCATTCAGCGCCCGGCGCACCTCTTCCTCACTAAGCCCATTCGGCATCAAATCGCGAACCTCGGCACTCGTTCGCGCTCGAGTCAGCGACTCGATGACACCACTGAGCCACGGAGGACCTTCCAGCGTCCATCGGCGCATTCCACCGTCTCTGGCTACCCACCGACCGTCTCGGACCGGCAGAAGAGTCAGATGCGGTTTGAGGCGATACCGTGGCATGACCCTACTCAAACTACAAACCACCCGCTAGAGGAAGGCGGCGATGGTCACTCCCAGGCATGAGCCTACCAACGCCCCCCCGACCGGACCTGTCGAGACCGGGTGCCAGAGCGTCACCGGAAAAGGCACGTAGGCCCGAGCTCGACGGACTTGAGACTCATCGAATTCCCGCCCACATTCCGGACAGCGTGGCTCCGGAAGGCCGGTCAGGTTGTAGCCACAACTGAGACACACCATGGGCTGGTCCTCAGGAACCACAACCGTCGACGGAGAGCTCCTGTGGCTCAAAATGCCCAACACAAGCCAGATCGCGGCGCCCGCGAGCATCGAGCCACCCATCCAGAGTATGTCCGGCCAGGAGTTGTTGTCCCACAGAACAGTTCCCATGATGGCGGCCATCCCACAAGCCAGGCTGTCCGACGCGACCGCCAGCGCTGTCCACGATCGCCACCGCGTAGGCCTGGTTGCCCTGTTCTTCATCCTGCACCGCCGCAGGCTCAGTAGACCCCCGACCAGGCCCGCCGCGCCGGTCAGGATCCACGGATACCATACGGGTAATGTCTGCACCGCCAGGAGGGGGATGGCCGCGAAAGTCAGCGCGAGATTCGCACCCACCAGAACGCCCGTCAGTCGCCCGAAATGGGGCTCGGGATGAATGAAGCCATCGCGTTGCTCGAGTCGAGCCAGCTTGTGGGCAACGAGTCCCCCCGCCACGGCGGCTACGGGAAAAACCAGTGTCGAGACCATGCGAAACGGCGTGTTCAGGTTGAAGTCGTCAAGCACCGACACGGCGATGCTACCCAGCCCCACACTCAGCACGATGACAGCAAGGACCGACCGCATCAGCTTCAACGGTCGCCCATAGGCCTCGCGATACGGACGATCCGCGAGCAGCGCGTGCCAGGCCATTGGCAAGCTCAGACACAACGGCGCAAGACAGCCCGCAACGTACAGCAGGATGTTGTCCTCCCAGTCGAACCATAGGACCAGCGCGACCATTCCCTCGATCCCGCCCAGTAATAGTCCCATTCCGACGAGCCGAATCCACATCGGCCAGCTGGGACGATGCCGACCCGGAAGGTACCCGATCCCGAGCAACAACGGCGCCGCCAGCACGCCACATCCAGCGCCGACTGGCACTTGCAGGCAACACGTACAACAACAGCAGGCGACTTGATGGAGTCTGCTGGGTGAGTGTTCGAGGAAATCGCCGAGGCCTCGCCGAATGGTGAGGAGTCGAGGCTCCTCCTTCGAGGCTCGATGAGCAACAGGGTCGAGAAACATGAACGTTCCCGCTCGCCAGGCGCGTCAGGCGATGCAAATCTAACCATGGGACTCGAGATAGACAAGGTCGAACCGGACGAAAGGAAGAAGGAAAAACGTTGCCTACGCCAGAAAGTCGATGAGACCCCCGACGCCGCGCCAGAGTAGGACTCTCTGAGGTTCCATGAAGGAGATCTCATCTGCGATGGGGGCTGCAACTGGCGGCGGTGATTCGTTGGGCCACCACCGGCGAACTTCGTCGAGAAAGGCCGAGTGTGCCGGCCAGGGTTTCCAGGGCTCGACAGCCCAGACGCGGCCGTCCTGCGGGGCGCTGGGCCTACTGCCCCACCATGCCATGAGCCGCTGTGGGCAGGGAGCACCCACCTCGGGTCGCTTCGCCAAGCACCAATGAACGTACAACGGGGCGATCTGTGTCAATGGGTGCCCCGTCCACTCGCCCGCTCCAACTGGGCGTATCGGGGGTATCAAGGTGCGCTACTCCCCCCTCATGTGACTTCTTTCCTACCGGAAGCACCGAAGGGATCCCCGCTTGAGGCCGATCCCTCGCTCTCACAAGGCGGATTATCGGCAATCCATGTGCCGAAAACCCGCCTTCCAGTATTATGGACAGGACTGTCCCGATAAGCTTCGCGATGGCATGAGGTTGTCGAGCGGTGTTTTTCCGTCTCAGGCATCCGCCTGATATCCTGCATCCATCTCAGATGTTGACGAGGGGCAACACGTGCAAAGCCCCTGGACGGCCTAACTTTCTGCCTCAATAGCGGTTATCATCAGCGTCCGGAATCCGCCCCCTGTGGTTTTTCCAGGACATCGAGGAGCAGGCTTGTTCACGCGCGAGTTGCAGTACGACTTGCCACCCGAGCTCATTGCCCAGCAACCGACGGCTCAGCGCGGCGTCAGCCGGCTGTTGGTGCTTGACCAGCGAAGTGGCCGGTGTCGTCATGAGACGTTCAGCCGGCTGCCCGATATGCTTCCCTCGGGTGCGCTGCTGGTGCTCAACGACACTCGTGTTCTGCCCGCGCGACTCAAGATGCATCGCCGAACCGGCGGACGCGTTGAGGGGCTTTACATCCGCGACGTGTCCCCCGGCGTCTGGGAGATGATGGTCACCGGAGCCGGGCGGCTCCGAGCCGAGGAGGAGCTGTTCGTCGACGGCAGCGGGCAGCGCCTTCGGCTTCTCGACCGGATGGATCGAGGCACATGGCAGGTTCGGCCTGAACCACCCGGCGAAGCGGGGACCATACTCGAACGCGACGGCTTCATGCCCCTGCCGCCCTACATCCAGCGTCGTGGGAAGATCTCGGCCGATCAGGCGGCTCTTGACGCCGAGCGGTATCAGACCGTTTATGCCTGCCGGTTGGGAGCGGTGGCGGCCCCGACGGCCGGCCTGCATTTCACCCCGGAGCTGCTCGAGCGGCTGCGGACGGGGGGCTTCGAGATCGTCTCTGTCACGCTGCACGTGGGGATGGGAACGTTCGCGCCGATCCGCGTCGAGAACCTGGCCGACCACCCCATGCACGCCGAGTGGTATGATTGTCCGGCATCGACCGCCGCGATCATCAACCGAGCTCATCGCGAGGGCCGGCCGATCATCAGCGTGGGCACCACATCCGTGCGGGTGCTGGAGACCTGTGCCGCTGAGGACGGGACGGTTCAAGCGGGCACCGGTTGGACGCGGATCTACATTTACCCGCCCCGAACGTTCAGAGTCGTGACGGGTATGATCACCAACTTCCACCTCCCCGGCAGTACGCTGCTCGCCCTGTTGTTCGCCTTCGCAGGACGCGAGCACGTCCTTGCCGCCTACAATGAGGCGATTCGCGAACGGTATCGCTTCTACAGCTACGGCGACGCGATGCTGGTCTACCCTGACGCCGTAGGGGGCGGGAAGCGATGAATGGGACACCTGAAGCGAGACGGTCAACATGAAGGCTCGTGAACTGCTCAAGCTAGGATACCCCCAGGGCCGGATTCTCGGCATGGCTCGGGCCGCGGCTGGGGCGGCTCGCGTGTCTGGCAAGACGACCCGCCAGGTACGGTCCATTCTGGAGCTACTTCTGCGTGAGCCGGCCCACTTCTCTGAGGATCCGGTTTTTGGGGCTCTGGCGGCGGAGGTCGTTGCCCAGGGCATTCAACCGAAGACGCTGCCAACGCCCTTTTCCATGATTGACTACCGCCGTCCGGAGGATCTGACGTACAAAGTCTGGGGCCAGGACATCGACGTCGCTGCCCATCAGCAGATGCGTAACGCATGCCGGCTGCCGATCTCGGTGGCCGGAGCCCTGATGCCGGACGCCCACGTCGGCTACGGCCTGCCGATCGGCGGTGTGCTAGCGACCGAGAACGCGGTGATTCCCTACGCGGTAGGCGTGGACATTGCCTGCCGCATGATGATGACCGTATTCAACCTGCCGCCGGATCAGTTGACGGAGGACTCGTCCCGGTTCGCGGGCATTCTGGAGGAGAACACGCGTTTTGGTGTCGGGGCGGAGTGGCGGCCGCGGCGTTACCACCCGGTCATGGACGAAGATTGGCGCATCAGTTCGACTACCGCTCACGTCAAAGACCTCGCCCACAGGCAGCTCGGGACCTCCGGTTCCGGGAATCACTTTGTCGAGTTTGGTGAGCTCTTGCTCAAGGAGTCTGTCCGGGGCATTGAGCCCGGCCGGTACCTAGCCGTCCTGTCGCACAGCGGGAGTCGCGGCCCGGGGAACAAGGTGGCCACCCAGTTCAGTAAGTGGGCGATGAGCAAGCACCACCGCATGCCCAAGGAGCTTCGGCATCTCGCCTGGCTCGATCTGAACGGCGACGGGGCCGAGTACTGGGCGGCCATGGAGTTGATGGGCCGATACGCGTCCGCCAACCACCAGATCATTCATCGCCAGATGGTCGCGGCCGTGGGTGAGTCTCCGCTTCTGCAGATCGAGAACCACCACAACTTCGCCTGGCGGGAGAATCACGATGGCCGGGAGGTGATCGTCCACCGCAAGGGGGCGACACCG
Source organism: Phycisphaerae bacterium (assembly GCA_018003015.1). NCBI lineage: Bacteria > Pseudomonadati > Planctomycetota > Phycisphaerae > Phycisphaerae bacterium. Next base: position 12,092 of record JAGNEZ010000016.1, read on the forward strand.
GCCGGCAGACGCATGCTGGGCATCATTCCGGGCTCGATGGCCTCCCCGGCTTACCTGGTTGAAGGGCTGGGCAACGCGTCCTCACTGAGTTCAGCCTCACACGGTGCCGGGCGGCGAATGTCCCGATCCGCGGCCTTCAAGCAGAACACCTGGCCGGAGGTGAAGAAGTACCTCGCCGACCGCGGCGTGATGCTCTTGTCGGCCGGGCTGGACGAGGCCCCCTGGGTCTACAAGGACATCGATGAAGTCATGGCCGCCCAGGAGGATCTGGTCCGCCCACTGGCCCGCTTCATGCCCCGGATCGTCAAGATGTCGCCGGCCGGGGAGCGGCCGGAGGACTGACCGCTGACCGGCGCCATCCGCCACACACGGCCGACAGCTTGCGAAGGCGAGGGACGCGCAGCCGGAAGCCGGGGCGCGGGGCGCGGCTCAGGGTATCCTGCCGACCGCCTCCGGGGAGGTGGCCGTGGCCAATGGCGGCAGGACCCTGTTGATCAGCTCTGCCCAGAGGCGATAACCGGGCTCGTTGAGATGTAGGCCGTCACGCGAGAGGTCCCTCCTCAGCTGTCCCTGTGTGTCGGCGAAGGGCATGTAAACGTCGATGAACGGGCACTTGAAGTCAGCCGCGATCTTCTCCAACCGTCTGTTGAAGTCCACGACGTATGGCGTGAGTGGGGAAAACCGGTCACGGGTGGGGAATAGGCCGACGACGACCAGAGGCACATCGGGCAGCCGGGCGCGGATCTCCTTGACGACCTTTCGATAGCACCTGTCGATCTCGTCCATCGAAGGCTTGCCGTTCCGCCACAGTTCGCCCAAATCGTTGACACCGTTCTCAAGAATGATGAAGCCGGGGTTACAGTCGAAGACGGAGCTGTCCAGACGATGCAGCACGCCGCGGTCTTCGATGCCGATCCGGTCGGATGCGATGCCGCGGTTTACGACTCGCCGGCCGGGAAGCAGCTTGGACGCGTCGAAGCCCTCGACGTGCGACGAGCCGACCATGACGATGTTCCTGGCGGCCGCGTTCTCTTGCCTGAATCGGGCCACCCGGTCGTGGTAGTGTCTGACCCACTTGTCTGCCGTCGGCGGTGGCTGGCTAGCCCGCGGGCTTGACTTTCTGTCATCGCTGGTCGCGGCCATGCCGGCCACGAGCACGGCGCCGATCACCATTCCCGCGGCGATAGTCCATTGCCATGTCGTGTTCGTCCGATTCACGAATGTGGTCTCCTGAACAGACCGTCTCCTTCTTGCCGACTACCGGTCATGGACGGCTGATACGGGGGTTGCGTCTCAGGGCCCGCTCTTCACTGCCACTGCCGTGTAGTAGTACCCACCCAGCCGCTGGGCGACCTGCAATCCGGGAGACAACTCCGCCAGCCTGGCCACGTAAGGGCGACACGGCTCCACATGGTGAAGCTGCATCCAGTTTCGCAACGCCCGTCCCGCCGGCCCCCATCCCTCGAAGGTTCCAAAGTCCAGGACGACCAGCCGCCCCCCCGGTCGCAAGTGCTCCCACGCCCGATCGATCGCTCCCTGCCAGTTGGCGATCATGGTCAGACTATACGCAAAGAGGATCGCGTCAAAGGCCCGCATGAGGCGAATCCGGCTGGCGTCGCCGGCTATCAGTGCGACGTTGCTCCATCGGTGTGATGTCACTCGTTGCCCTGCACGCCGGAGCATATCCACTGACAGATCGAGGCCGATGATGCGTCCGCCCCGCCGGGCATCAAGCCGTTGCTGAAGGCGGCCGAAATTGAGTCCTGTCCCGCAACCCACATCCAACGCCCAACCGTCGGCTGGAACTCCCAGCAACTCGACGGCCCGCGAACGACCGTGGAGGAACAACCACCGCGTCCAGTCGTACAGTGGGGCCTGGCGGCGATAGAAGCGTTGAACAGCGGACTCAGCCAAAGGACATCCTCTGATGATGGGTTGCTTCCACCGCGCGTGGCCGCCTTTGCCTCCCCCTGGCATCCCCGGTTTGTCTCCACCGCGCCCGGCAGGACTCGAACCTGCGACCGACGGATTAGAAATCCGTTGCTCTATCCGACTGAGCTACGGGCGCAACGCATCTCCATTTAAGCACTTGCGACGCGCGCCGGACACGCTGTGTACAACCGGACGCACACCCTGCTGCACGCACGTTGCTGGATCTCGCGGGGGATCCACGAACGACGAGCGCGGCGTGGGGATTTTAACTCCCTCCACCGGCTCGGGCAACGCTGCTGGTGGCCAAGTCTACACCGAGGACACGGGCTTCGGTGAGCAGTCAGCGAGCAACAGTCAGACACGATGAGCGATTCAAGATCAGCAGGAGGTGAGTGGGCCTCTGGCCGGGCAAGAAGCTGTTTGCGCCAAACGAACCCAAATTGCTACCTGCAGTCCGTAACCCATGTGTTCGTCGAGTTTTACGCGACCATTCGGATCCGTTCGTATCCTCCATCCTCGACGGGCCCGGGGTACGCCTGGGCCCCAGGTTGATCGACTGTCACGGCTTCAGGCTTCCCGTCTTTCCCTGTGGGCTTCGGCGGGAAGAGGCTTTGACAAGAGAACAACGCAGCGTACGTTCCGATGTGGGGCAAAGAAGGAACGGCTTGTGAAAGAACGATGAACTATGGCGGACTCCCGACGGAGGGGTGCTGCGGTTATCTCAGGCCTGATGGTGCTCCGGTCCGAGAAGCCGGCGATTGGGCTCGGGCCGTCGCCCGGTGCCGCGGTCATCCGTTGCCCGGCTGAGCTATCCAGCGTGTATGCGGACTTATGCGGCCGTAACGACATATTCAATAATGCCTTACATTAGTGTGCCCGAAGGCAGAGGTCATGCGACGCCGGTTGTGATTATTTGCACAGCGATTTGCCTTTCCTCGGTTTGAATCCTACAAATGATATGGAAGCTGTCGTGTCCCCTTTCAACGGCCCCGTCCTTCCGGTCAAACGGAGGGACGGGGTTATTTTGTGCCTTGTCAGGGGCTATTGTTCCAAGTAATCTACGTTGCTCGCGGCTGGCGGGGGGGTTGGTGCCGGCCGGGCGCGGGTCCGTGCCGATGTAGCTCAACGGTAGAGCACGGCTTTCGTAAAGCCGGGGTTGAGGGTTCGAATCCCTCCATCGGCTGTTCACCAGCCAGATTCCTCATCCGCATGTTCGGGGTCCCTTCTAGTCGTCAGTTGGGTGGGCACGGAGCCAGGGCAGGCTCGGTCGGGTCGGGCAATCGGGGGACCGTATCTGGAAGAGGGGATGCGGCCGCAGTGTCGGCGGATCACGTTTCGGGCGCTTCACAGGGCCGTCCGAGTTCGGTATGGTTCATTCCCGGCAGCCGGTCACGGGGCCGGCGGTCGCAACGCATCTCGTCCTCAGTCTGATGTGAGAGTCTGCAGACTGGACGAGGCCAGGAGATGCGAGCCACGTGGTGGGCTACACGCGGCTGCGACGGCACGATTTTCGTCCACATGAAGCGAGGAGGACGCCCATGCGATCGAAGGCGGTGTTGACCTGTTGTGGTACTCTTCTGCTAATCTCAGGAGCCACGGCCATGGCCGGTGTCAGGGTCGCCCACTTGCGTACCGAGTATCTGACCCACCCGCTCGGGATCGACGCGGTCCAACCGCGTCTGAGCTGGGTGTTGGAGTCCGACGAACGAGAGGTGCGGCAGGCCGCCTACCAGATTCTGGTTGCCGGGGCGAAGGATGAGCTTGGCGGTGACAAGGGGGGGCTGTGGGACAGTGGCAAGGTATTATCCGGCGACACTGCCCAGATTGTCTACGCTGGCGCGACGCTGAAATCGGGTCAGCAGGTTTTCTGGAAGGTTCGGGTTTGGACGGATGGCGACTTGCCTTCGTCGTGGAGCGAGGCGGGCTCATGGCGGATGGGACCTCTGGAGCCGGCGGCGTGGCAGGCGCAGTGGATTTCCGCGCCGGGGGTACTGCAAGGAGGCGATCCTCCGCCCGCTCTGCCGTCGCCCATGTTCCGCAAGGTTTTTTCGTTGAGCAAGCCGATGAAGCAGGCCCTGGTGACGGTTTCGTCGCTGGGTCTGTATGAGCTGCGGATCAACGGCCAGCGGGTAGGCGACGCCTTGCTGACGCCAGAATGGACGGACTTCAAGAAGCGGGTGCAGTATCAGACCTACGACGTGACCGCCCTGCTTACAGGCGGCCGGAACGTTGTCGGGGCCATGCTGGGCGATGGCTGGTATGCCGGGCGGATCGGCATCTCGCACGTCGACCCAGCTGGTCCGTTGCGTAACTTCTATGGCCGCAGGCTTCACCTAGCTGCCCAGATCGTGATCGAGTATCAGGACGGCAGCAGCGAGACGGTGATCACCGACGGCGCGTGGAAGGCGACGACGGAAGGTCCGATCATCAAGGCGTGCATTCTGGACGGGGAGGTCTACGACGCCCGCAAGGAGATGCCTGGGTGGGACAAGGATGGTTATGATGACTCTGGGTGGAAGCCGGTTGAGGTGCAGGATCGGATTGGCGCCCGGCTGGTCGCCCAGCCCAACGAGCCGGTTCGTGTGACGGAGGAGCTCGAGCCGGTGAAGATCACCGAGTCTCAGCCCGGCCGCTGGGTCGTTGATTTCGGTCAAGTTTTGGCCGGCTTTTGCCGTGCCGAGTTCAACGCCCCGGCTGGCACGACGATCACGCTGCGTCATGCCGAAGTGTTGAACCAAGACGGCAGCGTCTACCGCGACAATCTCCGCATGGCGGTTTACGAGGGTGACAAGAACCTCAAGTGGGGCAAGTATCTGGGCGCCCGGCAGGAGGACCAATACACCTCGCGCGGCGGTGCTGGCGTATTCGAGCCGCGTTTCACCTACCATGGCTTCCGCTACGTGGAAATCACGGGTCTGCCGTCCAAGGAGGCTCTTGTCTCGATCAAAGCTCGTGTGTTTCACTCCGCTCCGCCGGTCAGCGGCCGGTTCGAGTGTTCCAGTCCCCTGCTGAACAAGCTCATGAGCAACATCACGTGGACACTTCGGGACAACCTGCCGAGTGTTCCGACCGACTGTCCGCAGCGTGATGAGCGACTCGGCTGGATGGGTGACATGCTGGTTTTTGCCCAGCCGGCCTGTTACCTGATGGACATGGCCGGCTTCTTCACCAAGTGGTCGGCGGACATTCGGGACGCCCAGGCGAAGGACGGGCGATACCCGGATTTTGCCCCCCACCCGTTCGATCCTGACGCCCGGTTTTCCGGTGTTCCCGCCTGGGGTGACTGTGGTGTGGTCGTGCCCTGGCGCATGTATGTGAATTACGGGGACAAGCGTATCCTGGCCGAGCATTTCGACTCCGCTCGTCGCTGGGTGGACTGGATCCACTCGAACAATCCTGACCTGCTGTGGAAGAGCAAGCGGCACAACGATTACGGCGACTGGCTGAACGGCGACACCCTGGATCTGGCGAAGTTTGGTTTCCCGAAGGGTGGGAGCGAGGTGCCGAAGGAGACGTTTGCGACCGCCTTCTTCCAGCAGTCGGCCGCGATCGTCGCGAAGATGGCCACCGTCATTGGCAAGACGGAGGAAGCCGCGAGATACGCGAAGCTGGCCGAGGACATTCGCACAGCGTTCATCAAGGCCTACGTGAAGGAGGATGGCCGGATTGCCGGCAACACGCAGTCGTCGTATGCTCTGGCTCTCAACCTGGGTCTCCTACCGGAAGACAAGCGTGCAGCGGCCGTCGGTTACATGATCGAGCGGGTCAAGGCCTACAAGGACCACATTTCCACTGGCTTCCACACCTCGATCATGCTCATGAACGAGCTGACCCGGGCCGGGCGGAACGATGTCGCCTACATGTTGATCAACAATCGCACGATTCCGTCGTGGGGTTACACCATCGAGCAAGGGGCCACCACGATCTGGGAACGATGGGACGGCTACGTCGAGGGCCGCGGATTTCAGAACGCTGGCATGAACTCCTTTTGCCACTACGCGATCGGCTCGGTGGGCGAGTGGATGTACCGCACGATTTTGGGCATTCATCCTGACGAGAGTCACCCCGGCTATCGCCACTTTGAGCTCCGCCCGGTCCCCGGCGGAGGCCTGGCCTGGGCGAAAGGCAGCTACGATTCCATCTCCGGCAGGATTGCCAGCGAGTGGAAGCTGGACGGCGGCACGTTGACCCTGAAGGTCACGGTGCCGGCGAACACCACGGCCAGTCTCTACCTGCCGGCGGCTGTAGAGAGCGGGGTCACGGAGAGCGGCGAGCCGGTGGGCCGAGCCAGGGGGATCAAGGCGGTCCGCATGGAGAACGGCGTGCTTGCTTGCGAGTTGGGCTCGGGCACGTACACGTTCGTTTCGACGGGAGTCGGGCAGTAGCCACACGGTTGCGGCAGCGGGCGGCCGGTCATGCTAAGCAGGCCAAGAGGAGGGTGGAGGTTTGACGTTCTGAGTGGTACGGTCTCAGCCCCCGGATGCACGTTTGCGCGATGATCGCTTGGGTGCTTTGGGCGGCAAGGTAACGCCCCGGGCGGCCGCGGCCACATTCTGCTGAGCGGTTTCCCACCGCAAGCGGGCCGCAGTGACCTGAGCTTCGGCCTGCTGGCAGGCGGTGCGAGCCAGTTCGGCCTGAGCGAAGGCGTCGGCGAAATGGCGAGACGCGTCGAAGGCCTGATCCGTGGCCTGCTTCAGCTCGAGTGTCTTGGCGAGGGTCTGCTGCGATTGTTCATGGATGCGAGCGACGTTCTCGAACAGGTTGCCGAGGCGATCGATCTGCGATACCAAGGTGTTTTTCACCTCGTCCAACTGGCAGCGGAAGTTATCGGCGTCGACTCCCTCGGCGTGGGCAGGGGCCGGTGCCGGCGCAGCATCCTTTCCGGCTGGTGAGGCCTGCGGTGTTGCGAGCTGGCCGGGCGAGACGGTCATGTGAGGCTCGGTTTGGGCTAGGCAGCGGCTCTGCGGGGTGTTGCCTTGGGAAGCAGGAGCCTCCCGTTGCGAGGTCGCGGCAGCCGGTGAGGCCGGGAGCTGTTCCGCGGTGACGGCAGCCTGGGGCACCTCAGGGGTGAGCGCGGGCCCGGTTGCACTTGTCAGGGAAGCGGTTTCCGCCGCCATTGCGGCCATGCCGGCGTCTGGTGCAGGCGCAGGCTCCTGCAGGAGTGCGGCAAATGCCTGCGCTTGGACAGGGTCCTCTTCGCTTGTGCCCATCGATTCGAGCAGATCGGCCAGTGCATCGCCCTGAGCAGGTGCCGTTTCTGCAGTCTGCGTGCCAGGATCCGAAGATGGACCTGTGATTGATTCCTGGGTCGGCGCATTCTGGGTTGTGGCAGAGGTGATCGGGGCGGAGATCTCTTCAACGGCTGGGGAGAGGTCCGCGGCAGGTTTCCCGCCCGTTTCCGAGCTCGCGTTCAGGGCCTCAGCAAGGGTAGCGTCCAGGGCCGCATCCACTGCAGCTTCCGAGGTTTCAGAACCGGGAATCGGATCGCCAGCTGGGGTATCGACGACAGGAGCGGCGACGGACTCGGTTATCGGTTCGGGAGTGTCGGCCAAAGGCGTCATCATGTCGGCCATGGCGGCTGCAAGGTCTGCGTCGGCAGCGGCCGTCATGTCAGGCACACCGACGGTAGCGGCCACGCTGGAGGTCAGTGCGCCAAGTTCGTCGGCGGTTGTGGACAGGGACTCGGACAAGGCGGCGAGTTCATCCTGGACATCGCTGAATGCGCTGGCTGTCGTTTTCGCGGACTGGGCGGACGCCGCATCGGGGGGATTCTCCGTTGCAGGCGCCGTCGGTTCTCCCTGGGACGTTGCTGATTCAGCCACCGCGGCGAGCAAGTCCTGTCCGGCCTCGATCTGGGCAAGGAGATCTTCGGCGGCCGCGAGGTTTGTCTCGGCTGCCTGGGCAGCGGTCTCGGCCGGGGATGCGGCGTCGGGTACGCTCATAGGCAACGGCTCCATGGAGACACCCTCCAGGGGCTGGGGCCCAACCTCGTCTTGCTCGGCAGGCAGGTCCGCGTGATCCCCCGCATCGGCGGTTGCCTCGGCGAAGGCCTCGGCCAGTGCATCCGCGTCGGGCACTCCGGAGACCGAGATTTCCGCGGCCACATCCTGATGAAACTGATCGCTCTCGTTCTTGATCTCGTCCATGTCCAAAGCCCCAGTGAGAGTTGGGAAATCCGCGTCTATCTGGCGAGCCGCCATCAAGTTAGCCGGAGCCATGCCGTCGACCAGGATCGACCGCATGTCGGCGAGCTGGACGATGGCCGATCCTACGTCGCCCGTGCCCTCGGCGTGCAAGCGGCTCATGCGTTCATCGAGTGCCTGGAGGACGCGTTCGTTGGCCCCGGCGCCGAATCGCAACGTCAGCTCAAGCTCGGCGCGCAAGGTGAACAGTTCATCGGCATCGTGCACCGTTGCCGTTTGAACCTGCCCTGAGCGGACGATTCGGTACGTTCGTGGAAACGCTGCCATCATCTACATTCCCCATGAGTTATCGTCCGTCCGGTAAGCCGACCTGACTTAGCCCTCTCGTGAATCCAGGACGAAGAGGACCGGTATTATTGCCCTCTTTCTTATCGGGCGTGGGGGTTCTTTTGCGCTGAAGGGGACCTGTTCGCTTTCCTATCATGCTCCGATAAAATAGGCCGCTGGATGGTCCTTGCCTATCGGGCTGGTGCCTGGCGGCACGGGCCTGTGGATTGAGCTTCGGGAAGGTCCGCACATGAGAGCGATTGACCGACGCGAGTTTCTGGGTGCAGCGACGGCCGCAGCGGGCGCGGCTCTGACCGGCAGCGTCCAAGCCCTTCTGACTGACGCAGCTGCACCGGCGAATTCGCCCGGTTTCCTTCGAGCCTCGGATACTGTCCGGCTGGGCAAGACAGGCCTGAAGGCATCGCGTCTGGCGTTGGGAACGGGGACGAAGATCCTCATGCAGCGTGAGCTTGGCGCTGCGGCGATCGTCAGGCTGCTTCGCCATGGTCTGGATCGGGGCATCTGCTGGTGGGACACGGCCGACATGTACAAGATCCACCCCTACATGGGCACCGCCCTCAAGGAGATAGAGCGGGACCGAGTGGTCATCAACACCAAGACACTGGCCAGGGATGCGGCCACAGCGAAGGCCGACATCGAGCGGTTTCGCAAGGAGTTGGACACCGACTACATCGACATCGTTTTGCTGCACTGCCTGACGGACGGGCGCTGGCCGGAGAAGCTGCAAGGTCCCATGGATGCGCTCAGCGAGGCCAAGCGAAGGGGTCATGTAAGGCTGGTCGGCTGCTCGTGCCACTCACTGGATGCGCTGAAGGCTTCGGCGGCCAGTCCCTGGGTGGATATCCAGCTTGCGCGGGTCAATCCCTACGCAGTGATCATGGACATCCGCAAGGCCGATGAGGTCCCCATAGTGACCGGGGTTTTGGAGGAGATGCACAAGAACGGCAAGGTCGTGTATGGCATGAAGATTCTCGGCGAGGGGCAGTTCAAGGGCGACCGAATCGACCGCTCGCTCGAGTTTGGGCTGAGGCAGAGCTACCTGACCGGCTTCACCATCGGTTTCCGTTATCCTGAGGAAATCGACGACATCATCGCCCGCATCGATCGGTTGAAGGTTCCGAGGGTATAGCGGCCGCTACCGGCTGCCGCCCAGGCGTTGTTGCCAGTAGCGGATCTGCTCGGCTGCGGAAGCCGGCCCGGCGTTACCCTCGCTCCTGTACCGGTTGACGACATTGGTCGCCCCGAGGTAGTCGTAGACGTCCTGGCCGATCCGGTCGCATACGGTCTTGAAGTCGTCCAATGAGAGTTCGGCCAGTTCGCGGTTATGGTCCTCGGCCTGGGCGACCAGCCGGCCGACGTACTGGTGGGCCTGTCGGAAGGGGACGCCCTTAGCGACCAAGTACTCGGCCAGATTGGTCGCATCCAGGAAGCCTCGTTGCGTGGCCTGGGCAAGCCGATCGAGGTTGAAGCGGGCGTGACGAACGACTTCGGCCACGATCTCCAGCGATGCCTTGAGTGTATCGTGAGCGCCGAACAGGTAGATTTTATCCTCCTGAAGATCGCGGTTATAGGCCTGGGGCAGTCCCTTGGTCAGGGTGAGGATACCGAGCAAGGCGGCGTACACGCGTGCCACCTTGCCGCGGACCAGTTCCATGACGTCGGGGTTCCGCTTCTGGGGCATCATGGACGAGCCGGTACAGAATGCATCCGCGATCCGAATGAACTGGAACTCCTGGGAGGAGTACAGGACCCAGTCTTCGGCGAGCCGTGACAGGTGGCCGGCGCAGATGGCGGCCGCCGCCAGGAACTCGGTGATGAAGTCTCGATCGCCGGTGGCGTCGATGCTGTTTCGTGTGATCGCGGCGAAGCCGAGTCGCCGGGCCACCGCGTGCCGATCGATTGGCAGGGTTGAGCCGGCCAGCGCCCCGGAGCCGAGCGGGCAGACGTTGGCCCGTTTTCGAGCGTCGGTGAACCGGTCGAAGTCGCGATCGAGCTGTTCCACATAGGCCAGCAAGTAGGCTGCCGCGGTGACCGGCTGGGCCCGCTGCAGGTGGGTGTATGAGGGCATGACCGCGTTGACACATCCGCCAGCCATTTCCACCAGTGCGGTCTGAGCGCTTCTCAGCAGGGGCAGCATATCCAGATCGATTGCGTCGCGGGTGTACAGTCGCAGATCGAGGGCCACTTGATCGTTACGCGATCTTGCGGTGTGCAGCCGCTTGCCGGGCTCACCGACTTTGGTGATCAGGGCTCCCTCGACGGCCATATGGATATCCTCACAGGCGGGGTCCCACTTGAACCTATCCGCCCGGATTTCGGCCTCGATCTCCTTCATCCCCCGGACGATCGCCTGGCAGTCGGCCTTGGTGATCAGGCCGACCTCGGCGAGCATCTCGGCGTGAGCCACGCTCCCGGCGATGTCATACTGCCACAGACGCCGATCGAAGGAGAGGCTCTCGACATAGCTCTCGGTCAGGCAATGGGCGGATTCGGAGAACCTCGCCTGCCAGCTTTTCTGCGTTGGTTTCGACATTGCTGCAGTACTCCCACAAACAGCGCCGCATGGACTATAATGCGAGAGCATGGAGTTTGCCACTCTCCTGTCGCTGCTGCTCGCTCTTCTCTCGGCTCCGCCCGGGCCGGCCAAGCCCGCGAGCGCCGCGGCGAGCTCTTCCTTGCCGGTCGACGCGAAGCAGGAAGCTGCTTTGCTCCGCGATGCCGGGACGGGCTTTGCCATCAAGCGGACCGCGCATTTTGTCGTGGCTCACAATGTTCCCCCCGAGGTAGCCGATGAACTGACCGCTCGGTTCGAGCGCACGTACCTTTCGATCTACCGTTTCTGCGAGCACAACAGGATTCAGGTGGAGTATCCCAAGCAGCGACTTGAAGCGTTCTTTTTCGACCGCCGCGAGGAATACGACCGTTACGGGGCCCGCATTTCCTTCTCGTCTCCGGGCACATTCGGCGTCTACAGCGAGTCCAGCAACCGCTCCGCGTTCCTGAACGTGCACAATGACCCGCAGTTCGTCCAGCTCCACGCGAGCCTGGTGGCATCGCGCCAGAACCTGGACCAGCTGTCGAAGGCGATCGCCAGAATCCGTGACAATCGAACCGTGGTGGAGTTGAGCTTCAGCGACGGCCGGCAAATGCGACTCAACAAGCAGCAGGCTAACCGGGAGCTGAACCAGGCTCGCCGAGAGCTGAAGAGGATCTCCGGCCAAGTGGACGACTACTCGGATCGGATCAACCGTACGGTCATCCAGCACGAGACGGCTCACCAGACCTTCTACAACGCTGGTCTTCACCGCCGCGGGTCGGACAATCCCCGGTGGCTGGTTGAAGGGCTGGCCTGTCTGTTTGAGACTCCGCCCAGCTCGGAGGGCGTGGGCATTGCGGCGATCAACAGGATGCGTCTTGACGATTTCCTTGCCGCGGTGTCGGGTGATCGCGAGTTCGGCCGAGTCACGGCCGAGGATGTGCGCAACGCCATTGTTGCGGGCCGAATCGCTTCGCCTCGCGACCTGATCACGCGCCCGGGTCTCTACCAGCAGCATGACGGCCAGGGAGCGGTCCACTATGCTGTCACCTGGGCGTTTCTGCATTACCTTCACCGGACTCGCACCGATCAGCTGGGGGCGTTCCTGCGGGCCGTGAGCGACCGGAGACCCGGCCAGCGTTTCTCGGCGGAGCAGGAACTTGCGTTGTTCGAGCGGCACTTTGGACCGCTCGACGAGACGTTGCTCCAGCGATGGAGTGCTTACATCTGCAAGCTGCGGAGATAGGAAGCGGGTTCCTTTCGCCGCTGACCAGGATGGTCGGTTCTGCCGGCGGTGCCGCCTCGCCCGGACGGCGCCTCTTCCCTACGCAACGGTCGTGGGCCTATAATGCGGTTACGGACCCAGGCGTGGGCATCTGGCATTCGGGCAGGTTGGCCGGGTGCTCTCGTGGGTTCTGCTGGAGAGACTCGTGATGAAGCTCAGGTTTGTCTTGTCTTCCGTGCTGGCCGGGTTGCTCCTGCTGACCAGCGCCGGCTGCGGTGATCAGTTGAGGGATTCGTTCAAAGTCGGCGTGTTCACGTACGTCAGCGGCACGTTCAGCAGCCTGCAGTTGCCCACGCAGATCAGCGACGCGCTGGTGAAATCGGTTATCAGCGGATTCGGCCGCTGAGCGGCCCGGAACAGCGGGATGGAAGGCACCCCGAGGGCGTTTTCTCAAGCTGTCGCGGCCTCACCCGAGCAGACACCAACCGGTTTGAGTGGCAACCGCCGGACATGCCGTCGGGCGGCAGGCATGTTCAGTCGACCATTTCCTCGAATCGGCTATCGTCATCGTTCCGTTCCGGCTCGGCCGGTCGCGAGCGTTTGCCGTGGACGTCGCGTTGACGACTGGGGGCCTCGGGCACGTCGATCACGCGAACGACGCCGCCGCGCTGATCCAGGCACTCGAAGAGGTACTGATCGGGGCCCAGGTGGCTATCCCCGTGGATGGTGATGCGGATGCCGGTGTCCTGTTCCATCGCGAAGATCTTGGCCCGTTTGTGGTTCTGCAGGTGGAACGCGACCGACGGCGGGACGCGGACCGAGACTCTCTCCACCTGCTCGTGGTGTGTCGCGACCGCCAGCAGGCGGATGACGTCAAGCGTCATAGACTCGGCGTTCTTGATCAGTCCGGTGCCATGGCAATGCGGGCAATCCTGGTAGATGCTCTTCTTGATTGACGGGCGCATGCGCTGGCGGGTGATCTCGATGATGCCGAACTGGCTCATGCGGAGGCACTTGGCTCGCTCCTTGTGCTTCTTGAGTGCGTCTCGGAGGCACCGCTCCACCTCGCGGCGATGCTTGTCTGTCCGCATATCGATGAAGTCGCAGAGGATGAGGCCGCCCAGATCGCGCAGCCGCAGGTGTCGGGCGATCTCGTCGGCTGCTTCCATATTGGTGCGGAATGCGGTCTCTTCGGCATCGTCGTGATCCCGGAACCGCCCGCTGTTGACGTCGATGGCAACCAAGGCCTCGGTTGAGTCGATGATAAGCGATCCGCCGGATGGCAGCGGAACGACGCGGGAGTAGAGCCGCTCGATCTCCTGCTCGATACTGAATCGGTGAAACAGAGGTTCGTGGCCGGAGTACTCTTCGACCTCGGAGCCGCCACGGGGCATGGCGATCGAGAGGAAGTCCCGCACCTTCTGGGCGGTTTTTGTGCAGTCGACAATCACCCGGTTGAATTCCGACGAATAGACGTCGCGGATGGTGCGGATCACCAGATCGGATTCCTGGTAGAGTTCGCACGGCGCCCGGTCGCTCTTGACCCGTCGGGCGACCACGTTCCAGAGCCGCTGGAGGTAGGTGAGGTCGCGCTGCAGCTCGCGCTTGGTCTGGTCCTGTCCGGCGGTGCGGAGGATGAAGCCCATGTCCTTGGGCAGATCGAGCTCATCCAGCAGCCGTCGCATTTTCCGGCGGGCTTCCTCGTCCTCAATCCGGCGGGAGACACCCAATCGGTTCATACCTGGCATCATGACCAGGTACCGGCCGGGAATGGAGACGTAGGTTGTCAGCGTCGGGCCTTTGGTACCGATGCCTTCCTTGATGATCTGGACGATAACCTCTTGGCCGCGGCGCAGGCACTTCTGAATCGGCGGCCGATCGCGGCGCGGTGTCTTGCGGCCGATGTCCTCAATGCCCCTCATGCCGTCGGGGAAATACTGCGGCTGCAGATCGCTGATGTGGAGGAAGCCGTTTTTGGGCAGTCCGAAATCGATGAACGCGGCCTGAATGCTAGGCTCGACGTTGGTGACTCGTCCCTTATAGATATTGCCCACATGCGAGGCGGAGCTGTCTCGCTCGATAAACAGCTCTTCCAGGCGGTTCTGATGAACGATGGCGATGCGGCATTCCTCGCCTTCCGCCACATTGATGAGCATAGCCCGTTCGTCGGGCTTGATGGCTCGGAGGGTGTGGGCTTTGCCCTCGCGCGACGGTGCCGGGGGTGTAGCCGGCTGATCGAGCCGATGGTTTTTCTCCCGCTGGTCGTGGCCTATCGGCAACCGATCCTCGCGAGGCCGTCCCTCATGTTTCGATGGCGCGTGGGCATCGCGGCCCCGGTGGTCGTGGCCGGGCGCGGATCGCCCGTCACGAGGTCTCTGATCGTGGGTGGGGGCTGGCCGGCCGCCATGGTCTCGGTGTTCCGGCGCGGGCACGGTGTGCGGGGTGTGTGCCTGTCCGGACCGATGGGTTTGTTGTATGGCGCTCTTGCCACCCCTGCCATCGCCGCCGCCGGGGGTGCCATTGGCGTTCTGGCCGGCCTCGCGATCTCCTCCTCGCCGGCCACGTCGACGACGTCTTCGCCGGCGACCTTCGCGCAGCTGGCCGGCTTGCCCATCGTTCTCACCTTGGCGATCCGAGCTCTCGGGTGACAGCCTGGCGGTTCCCGGCTCGGCCTGCAGCGGCTCCCAGATCTGCTCGCGTTCCTCGAAGGCTGCGATATCGCCGTTACCCGCCGCGTCGCCTTGGGGAACGACGGCCGGTTTCGGGGGTGGGGTGTCGAATCCACCGAGCGGGGTCGGTGGCGGCTCGGCTTGAGGTATGGGCTCGACGGCGGGAGTTGGAGGCGATTCTGCGGCGGGAGCCTGGGCCTGTGGTTCCGTCTTGCGCCGAGTGCGCGTTCGGCGTTGCCGTTTGGCCGTCGGCTTGGTTTCCGTCGTGGTGTTCCCTGGCTCCGGCTGGGGCTCGATGTCGTCTTTCGACTTAGTCGTCTTCAGGACCGTTGGTGCCGGTTCCACCTCCATATCGTGGAGGCCGAAGCCGAAGTCATCGACGTTGCCGGCGGTGCGGGCCGGTTCTGGGGCCTGAGGTGTTGGCACCTGGGGAGGGGCCTGCGTCGCCAGCGGCGCGTTGGCATTCCGGCCCGGCTTCGCTGTGCGTCGGGGACGACTGGACTTGGTTTTCTTGCTGGTTTCTTTCGAACTGGATTGGGTCATAAACTACCTGCTCTCGTAAGTTCCACGTCGGAGCAGCGGTTGTCAGGTTGGCCGTTTCAAGCCAGCGGACGGTCGGCCTCGTCGGAGGACGGTTCCGATGCTCCGGACTGGAGTCGGTCTCGGTCCATCCACGCCACCCGCGTCCGTCTGACCCGGTGCAGCCAGGACGCGGCGTCGAGCCCCAAGGCCGTGAGGATTTCCGCGGGACGGGCACCGCCCTTCGGGTCCACCCGGACTTTCCAGTGGAGGGTGTTACCGTCCACGCCGACCTCGACCAGCAGGGCACGAAGATCGATTCTCCTACCGGCTTTGCCGCCATTCGAATCGCGTTCGATGCACCAGTGGTGTTCGGCCATGAGGGCCGCCGCCTGGGCGGCCGCGCGGATTGCCGACTCGGCGGACAGATCGACTGAGTACTCCACCTCGCAGGGCTGGACTGTTCCGTCCGACGCCACCGGCCAAGCTTCCCGAAGTCCGAGGCCCTCGGGCATCTGGGGCTCGAGCCGTTGTCGCACGTCCTGGGCGTCCATCGGTTCCGAGAGTTCAAACACTGCCAAGTCCGCGTCGCTGGCGATCCCCACGGAGCGGGGCAGCGGCAGCGACACTCTCGGTTTCGGATTGAACCCTCCAGAGAACTTCACCGGCACCCGGCTTCTGGCCAGGGCCCGCTCGAAGAGCCGCATCGTGTCACGGTGCGAAATGAACCTCAGGTCGCCCTCGATCGCAAAGCGAATGGCCACCTTATACCGCAATGAGCTCCTGTTTCCTTCATGAATACCGTTAGTGATTCGTCATGCCACACCCGCATACGGCGGATATGGCCCATTTGTCTGACCGAGTGCCGCGTCACCGCGGCGTGTCGTTCATCACTCTCCCACTCACTAGAGGCTTTCAGGTGCGACTTTGCGCACCTCGTCGCGTAGGTAGTTGCTTACGAGTCGGTCAGTCTCGTAGGACAGCGCCTTGCGCGCGATCCGCTCGGCGCGGGCGACGGTTGTCGAGCGGATGATTCTCTTGATCTCCGGGATATCGTTGGAGGCCATGGAGAACTGCCGCAGCCCGATTCCGATCAGGAACAGGGTGTACAGCGGTTCGCCGGCCATTTCCCCGCACAGGCTGCACGGCACGCCGGCTCGGTTTGCCTTCTGGATGACCTCTCTCAGGGTGTGGAGCACGGCCGGGTGTGAAGCGGTGTACAAGGGGGCCACCCGCTCGTTGTTGCGGTCCACGGCCAGGGTATACTGGATCAGATCGTTCGACCCGATGCTGAGGAAATCCACCTCGCGCATAAACTCGCGAATCTGAATGGCTGCCCCCGGTGTTTCCACCATGATACCGACGGGGATATCACGGCGGAATGGCACGCCCATTTCCTCGAGGTCTTCCATCGCGTCGCCCAGGGCCATTTTGCCCTGCCGGAGTTCCATCAAGCCCGAGATCAGGGGGAACATGATCCGGACGTCGCCCTCGGCCGACGCCCGCAGGATGGCCCGCAACTGGATCTTGAACAGGTCGAGGTTCTGGAGGCAATAGCGGATGGATCGGAGACCGAGGAACGGGTTGCGTTCCGGCTCGGTGGCCTGCTGGCGGGTGTACTTATCGGCGCCGAGGTCGAGGGTGCGGATGATGATTGGCCGCCCCTTCATAGCCCGGACCACGGAGTAGTAGGCCTCGCAATGCTCCTGCTCGGTGGGTTCGGTTTCGCTTCGCAGGTAGAGGAACTCGGTCCGGTAGAGGCCGACGCCTTCGGCCCCTTTTTCGAGACAGAGGGCGGCCTCGTAGGGGAACTCGATATTAGCGACCAGCGAGATCCGGGTTCCGTCGATTGTCACTGCGGGCTTGTCGCGCAGTTCGACGAGGCCGACCGCCACCTCCCTCATTCGCTGTTCTTCGCGGCGGTACTCTTCGACCATCGCCGGGTCGGGTCGGATGATGGCCAGGCCCTTGGTGCCGTCGAGGATCACGGTGTCCCCGTCGCCGACGGCCTGAGAGATGTCCTTGAGACCCATGACCGCGGGAATGCCCATGGACCGCACGACGATGGCGGTATGGGAGGTCAGGCCGCCGGTGTCCATCGCCAGGGCAAGGACCTTGGTCCGGCTGAGGTTTGCCCCTTGGGACGGGGTCAGATCGTGGGCCACGAGGATGACCTGATCCTGGAGGTGGGCGAGGTCTTCCCCGGACCCGCCGCACAGGTGCCGCAGCAGCCTACGTTCGATATCGCGGATATCGCGGACCCGTTCCCGAAGCAGTTCGTCCTCCATGTTGAGGAACCGCCGCTGGTAGTCGCGCATGATTTCCCGAACGCTGTACTCGGCGGTATAGCGGTGGGAGGTCAGGAGGGCGGCCATCTGCTCGCGGAGCCGTCCCTGGCTCATGACGCCGTAGTGGAAGTCGAAGATGGCGGCGATGTCCTGGCCGACCTGGTGGGCGGTGGTCTGCCGCAGGCTGCTGAGTTCGGCGAGGGAGGCCTCGAAAGCGGCGTTGAGGCGATCCAGTTCGCGGGCAACCTGTTCCGGGGCCACGGGCTCGTGGGATATCCGGTATTCCTCGGCGCCGAGCGTGACCGCGGTCGCGATCGCAACGCCGGGCGAGACAGGGATGCCTTTCTTGATCTCCATGCCGACTCACATTTCGCCGAAGCCGCCTTCGATGAGTGCCGCCAAGGCTCCGAGGGCCCCGTCGGCGTCCTCACCGTCCGCGAGCAGCTCCAGTCTGGTGCCTTTCGTGGCTTCCAGGAGCATCATCTCCATCGGGTTTTTTCCATCGACCTGGCAGGTGCCCTTCTTCACGACCACTCGAGATTGGAACTGCCGGGCGATATCCACGAACCTCATCACGGGTCGCGCGTGCAAACCCTGGTCATTGGGGATGATCACAACCCGGGAGACTTCTGCCAAAGTGATCTCGGCTACTTACCTGGAGACCATCGATATCCCGTTGACGAGCGGGGTGCCCGATCATGGGGGAGCCCCCGCGATCACAGCCATCGAGATCATCCGGCGGGAAGCTCGTCCGCCTCCTTGATCAGGTCCACGATCTCTTCCTTGGTTGACGCCTGCCGCAGGAACCGCCGGAAATTATCGCGTTGCAGATGGCGGAAAATGTTCTCCATGGACGCCAAATGCTGGTCCGGGTTATCGGGCGGACTCAGCAGCAACACCACGATGTACACGGGAGCGCGATCCAGAGCGGCGAAGTCCACGCCGCCGCTCGATCGGGCGATCGTGGCGGAGATGCCCTTGATGGCCGCGTGGCGAACGTGTGGTACGGCCACACCCTTGCCGAAGCCGGTGCTGCCCTGGTTCTCGCGCTGAATGACGGCCTTGCTCACGGCGGCCGCCTCGTCCTCACTCAGGCCGATGCATGAAGCGATGGCGTTGACCATTTCCCGGATCACGCCGTTCCGGTCGGTAGCCTGAAGGTCGGGAATGACGGCGTCCGTCACGATAAAATCAGTTAGCTTCATGGTTTAGCACCTGTCGGCCCAACTTCTCTGGGGTCGCGCCTTTCAGCGTCAGCTTGCCTGCTCCGTCACCTCATCTTCGGTCATTTTCGTACCTGGTTTCACGGAACGTCTCCGGTGTCGGAGCTTATCTTTGTGCTTTCGCAGCTGCTGGCTGAGTTTGTCGATGACCAAGTCGATTGCCTCGAAGAAGTCACCTGCCGCGACCTGGCCCACAAAGGACTGCTTGTGATCGGTGTGGATAACGACTTCGACGCTATGCTGGATCTGCTCCCGATCAATGATGATATCGATACGGTCGATGCGGTCGAAGAAGCGGGCCAACTTCGAGGCCTTGTCCTCGGCATATTGTCTCATTGGGTCGGTGATATCGACATGCCGCCCGGTCACGGAAAGCCGCACGCATCAACCTCCTTCTGCGCGAGCCGCCGGCAACCGCGGATCGCCATGGAATGCCGGGCAGGGCCTACCATGCGCCGGTGGCCCTTAACCACGCAGCGACAAAGGATTGTGGCTCAGCCCCTGACGAACAGCAAGGGAATGTACGGCATCGATCCCGCGGCGTCAATACCGCCGGGGCTGGTTTGCAAAGCCCCGGAGGCGGCTCTAAGATGCCCAGCGATGTACCAGGTTTACTCTATCCAGCGTCCGGGGCATCCCCGATGGGCTCTGGCGGCCAGTGGGCTTCTCCTGGTGGCGAGCGTTGGACTGGCCTGGAGCCTGATCCAAGCCAAATCTCGCGGCACCTACATGCCCCTGGAGGACCGGTCCCGTGACTATCCGGCGTGGGGCATGCGTGCGAGGTTGCCGAGCGGGTGGAAGGCGCTGGATGGTGCGAGGGTTGCCAGTCTTCCGGCGGTGGTGGCGGCGGTGGCCGCTCCGGAGGAATCGGACCGGGTTGCCTGCGTCTTTCGGGGGAATCGTCAGCGGTTTGGGGTGCCTTCGGCCCACGTTCTTGACGTACTTGAGGAGGCGTTCGTTCACCTTCGGCTGGCCGGCGATGTGGAGACTGAGCCGGCCATGATCGGTCCCTTTTTCGCCCGCACGGTCCGTTCGACGGCTGGCGACAGTGTCGGCAAGGCACCGGGCTCTCACTTTCTTGCCCGGGTAGCCTTTGCCCCGGACGGTCAGACCTTCGGGATTCTGCTGCTGCTGCCCCGAAGGCCGACCGACCGCGACAAGCAGCTCCTGGACGAAATGGGTCAGCATCTCCAGCTTCTTACGCTGACACTTGACGAATCTCCGGCCAGGCTGATGGCGGAGGCCGGCATCCGATTCGATCCTCCTTCGAAGGTGAGGTTCGTCAAGCCGGAACCGCCGCCTGGGCCGCTCTTGCCGCAGCTTCGCCTGATGAGTGATGATTCGTCCGCCTGCTGGTACTTGAGCATCTGGCAAGCGCCGTTGCTGGGAACGCGGACCTGTGCGCAGCTGGTTGAGAGTCTTGCCCTCACGACCCTTCGCCAAGGCAGGCTCAGAAAGCAGCCCACCAGGAGCACAGTGGCCGGGCACGAGGTCGCGCGGCTGAGCATCTCGCCGGACGAAGAGGCCCAGCCCGGCTCGGGCGCCCAGATCTGGTGTGTCCAGATGGATGGTGATACCGCCCTGTTTCTTGTCGGGCACCATGAAGCCGAAGCGGGGCCCAAGCTGAGCGAAGTCTGTGCATCGATCGTTGCCGGCGTCTCATTGTCCGGCACCGACTTTCTCCTGGACACGTCTGCCGCTCTTGAAGCAGGTCGTCGGTACCTGCGCGAAGTCGCCGCAGAGAAGCTTACCAGTAAGTGGGGTGATCTGGTTAACCGTCGCCAGCGTTTCGTGCTTCGCGGATTGGCCGGTGTCCGGCTCCAGGAGGAGACGTCCTACCAAGTGGCGCGGAGGGAAGATGGCTCTCGCTGGTGGCGACAACTGACCACATACTCGTTGCCGGGGCCCTTGGCCGCGATGGTCCCTGCCGCCACGGACGAATGGTTTGTGCGTGATGACGCCAGCGGACATGAGGGCCGGGTTCGATGGCCCGCGAACTCGGCGACCGATGAGCGGATCGAGTACCTGGAGACGCGTTCTCCAGGGGGGGCCGAGGTGGTATGCTCTCTGAGCATACCTGAGAAGGAACCTCGAGACTGGACGTTGGCGGTAGATGGCAACTACGCGTGCCAGCCGGTTCTTCTCGAAGCGGCGGCCAAGGTGGCCCGGGATCCCGACCGGCATGCCGCCCTGTTCTCCACGAGTGAGGTTTTCAATCCGCACTTGTCCTGGGTCATGGCGAACCCGCTGGGTGAACTGCCTCTGCCGGGCTCGGAGGAAGATCGAAGCGCGGCGGCTGTCCGGCTATGGACCGATTATGAAGACGAACCGGAGATCCTGTACTTCGACGAATCTGACCACCTGATCGGCATGAGTCTGGAGAGAGACCTGCACCTGGAGCGTGAGAGCCGTTCCTTCAGACGCGACGACTCCCGGTCCTTTTTCGATCGCAGACAAAGATCATGAGATTCGGAAAGACGCACCTGAACGGAGGAGGAGACGCCCCACTGACCCATCCGACGGCCGTGCTGGCCGTGCTCGTGCTCCTGGGCCTGCCTGGCGGGTTCACGGCCGCCCAGGCGCCGCCCGTTTCGGCAGCCAGCGACAAGAGCCGGCTCGACGAGAGCCCTTACGTGGACGGCAGTTTTGGCTTCTCGATCAAGACTCCGGCGGGATCGATCGTGCAGCGTGAGAAGAAGCTGGTCGGCCTGGCCGATGTCGAGATTGTCCGCTTTGTCCAACCCGAGTTCGCCTGGTCGCTGGTGGTCCGGCTGTCCAAGTCCAATCGGGTACTGAGTACCGACCTGATGCTCGAGGAAGTGAGCCGGAGTGTCCGGGCCGAGCACCAGGAGATCAAGCCGATTCGGAGCGAGGCCGCTCGTTTCGCCGGCCGGGAGGGTATTCGGTTCGCCGCGACGTTTGCAGGCGATAACCAGACGTGGCTTCGGCAGCAGGCGGTGATCGCCAAGTCGCCCACCGAGTACTACAGTCTGATTCTGCTTTCGCCTGTTGACGATCAGGCTGCGGCGGCATCGGTGTTTGAGCGAATCGCCACGAGTTTCGAGATCCTGCGTACCGAGGAGGCCCAGCGGGAGATCAACGAGGCACTTCGGCGCGGCCAGGCGCTGATCCAGTCGGTTTTCGCCGATCCGAATAAGCTACGTTCGCTTGCGGCCCACGATGATTATCTTTTCGTTCTGCAGGGTGGCAAGGAGATCGGCTTTGTCCACATCCACTGCACTCCTTTCGACTACGGTGGGCGCCAAGGCGTAGCCGTGCGTGAATGGAGCTGGGTGATGAAGTCCGATGGAACGACCCAGCTTCTGCATGACATGTTCGAGGGCGCCGGCCTGCCATTCTCGCGATGGGAGACCATGGTCCGCACCATCAGCCCTATCCCGGCGGGTACGGATGTCATCACCAGTCTGGCGCAGCTCGAACGGGGCATCCGTCAGGACGACACGCTTCTGGTCACCTACACTCGGAAGGCCGACGACGCGGAGATGAAGGATAAGGCCATCACCATCGAGTCGAGCTTCGCTTCGCCTGCTTTCCTGCTGCTCCTGCCCCGGCTGGTGGACCTGACCAAGCCCGAGCTTTACGCCTTCTCCGCGTTCAGCACCGATCGTCGCGGTCTCAGTCTGCGTACCTTTCGCATCCTTGGCCAGAAGGAGGCCTTGATCGACGGTCGACGAACACCGGTGTTCACCATTCAGGACAGCGAGGGGCTCTTGCCTCCGGTTAGCGAGCTGCTGGTTGACGGCGGGGGCCGGCTCCTGCGTGTCTCTTCCGGACCGGTGGAGATGGTTGGTACGACCCAGGCCGAGGTGGAACGGCGGTACAAGACCCGCGTGGATGCCGCCCTGGCCATTTTCCAGAAGAAGCCTGTTCGACTGCCCATGCCGCCGGACCGGTCGGCGGAGAAACCGGGAGGAATACCGAGCACTGCGGTTCAGATTCCGGTCCCGACGAGCAGGCCTTCCCCGCGCTAGCTTCCGGCCGGCATGGCACGGTGGCGCCTACCGGCCCGTAAGAACCTATAACTTGTTGCGATATATCATGTTACATCAACCGCGAGCGCCGGACGGCGGTTGATTCGATGGGGCATACCAGCGTGACTGGCATCCGCAGGACTCCGAGGTCAGTCCTGGCGCCGCCCAACCCATCAACGCCCTGGCGGAGGCTGTTGCCCGGGGCGTGGGTGGTGTGATGGAGGAGTGAGGGGTTGGGAATGTGGCCGTGTTCAGCTCATCCGGCAGCGTGTTCAACGAGCTCGCCAACGTGACCCCGGTCCCCAATCACATCGCCCAAGGCCTGATTGCGTGTTCGCTGATGCCGACAGAAGTAGCGGGTGGTTCTCGTGGAGCTGATCCATCGGCCGAGTGCCTGATGGCGGGGTGATGGCTGTCGACCTCGCGGGCCCTATCGGCAGTGCCAGTTCGTGATCACCCTCGGCGGGGACTTCTCAGACCAGTCCGGCCCTGCTATTCTTGGGTCATGGATGTACCCATCGCACCCAGTGTACCGGATGAACCGCAGCTCTGTCAGCCGCACGTTCCCAAGCAGCGGCCGCGGGAGGAAGTGAAGGCTTACCACAAGATCAAGCGGACCTGCCACTTGGTTGACATCGGGCTCTCGCTGATCTACTGGGGGCTTTGGCTCGCCCTAGCCTCTCCTTTTGTCATCTGGCTGGACAGCTGGATCGACGCCCGGTGGCTCGCCCTTATCGTGGCGGCCCTGGTCATGTTTGGCGGGAGGATTCTGTTGCTGCTGCCGCTGAGCTACTACGACGGGTTTCTGCTGGAGCGACGATACGACCTGACCAACCAGACGCCGAGGAGTTGGCTAGTTTTTGAGATCAAGGGCTGGCTAGTGCAGTTCGTCATCGGGGGGATCCTGGTGGCAGGCTTGTACGCTCTGCTCTGGTACTCGGGTCGGCTTTGGGGTCTGTGGGTGTGGATCGGGGTCATGCTCTTCAGCATCGGCCTGGCCAAGGTTTTCCCGCTGGTCATTCTCCCGATTTTCTACCCGTCCAAGCCGCTGGAACGGCCGGCCCTGGCGGAACGTCTGAAAGCCCTGGCCGGGCAGGCCGGGATGACGCTGACCGGCATTTTCAACCTGGGTCTCAGCGCGGAGACCAAGAAGGCCAACGCCATGCTGGCGGGTCTCGGGTCGACCCGGCGCGTCTACCTGAGCGACACGTTGTTGGACGCCTTCCGGGACAACCAGATCGCAGTCGTGTTCGCTCACGAGCTCGGCCATCACATCCGCAAGCACATCTTCAAGAGTATCGGCCTGGCGGCCGTGGTGACGTCCGGTCTTGTGGCTCTCATCCGCTGGCGATTGAACCCGTTCGCGGGCGGCCCGCCCGACGACTGGGCAGGCTCGATCGCCGGGCTGGCCGAAGTCGGGATGCTGTTGTGTCTCTATCCGCTGGTGGTAGGCCCGGTCACATACGCGATCAGTCGGCATTTTGAACGTCAAGCAGACACCGACGCCCTGCGCATGACGGATGATCCAGGCGCATTCCGTGAGGCTTTCGAGCTGTTGCGGGACATGAATCTGGCCGACCCGAATCCACCGCGATGGGAGGAGATCATGTTCGACGATCATCCAGCCATGGCGAAGCGTATCGCCATGGCCGATGAATACGCCCGGCAGAAAGGCCAGCGGGGATAGGATCATGATCACGAGGCTCTTCTCGGCCGGCACGATAGCCATCATTCTGTTTGCGCCGCCGGCGCGGGCCTTCCATCCGGCCGTGAGCCGGAACGGCCCCATCGAACTGAGTCTGGAGGGGCCGGCGAAGGTTGCTGAACGTGCCATCGCACTCACGGCCACGATCAGGAACACCGGCGATGGTCCGGTTTCCGGGAAAGTGCGGATCCAGGCGATTGACGATTGGCGGGCCATTCCTGCCGAAGGCCAGTCGTTCCTGGTTCCCGGTCGTTCACAGCTTCAGCTCGCCTTCCGGGCGACCGCGGGACCGAGCACCTACAACGCCCTGTACCCGTTCCACGCATTTGCCGACTGTGAGATCGCCGAGGAGAAGCTGGCCTGCCATGTGGTTCTGGTGGTGGAGACCCAGTTCGCGGATCCACCGCGTCCTGCGGTCACATGCGTCGATTTCAGGCCCATCGAGGTGCGGGCGAAGTCCAGGCTGGCGCTCTGGCGGGTTCCCGTTCACCGCACGGTCATCCAGTTGCGTGACAGGAAGACGACCGTGCAGCCGCCCGGATGGAGTGGTGCTGAGTCGACTCACCGAACAAGCGTTTTCTTCAACCGATCTGAGAATCGTGGTACGACCAAGGCGGTCATTGCCATACATCCGCCCTGGCATGGACAGTCGGGCACGGCTCTCCTGGAGTTCCCCTTGCGCCTTCCGGAGGAAGGCGCGATTGAGCTATGCTTCGCCCATGCGATCCGGTCGCATCATGTGGAAGCCGGCGAGCCGCCCAGTGACGGGGTGACATTCCGGGTTCGAGTGGTGCCGATGGACGCCTCTGCGGGCGACTTTGGCGAGATCCTGTACGAGCAGCACACTGACGCGAAGGTGTGGAAGGAAGCGAGAGTAGACCTGACCCGCTTTGCCGGCCGCGCCATCCGTCTGCAGCTCGAGTCACACCCCGGTCCTAAGCATGACACGACCTGCGATGAGTCCTACTGGGGCGAACCGCTGATCGTGGCCGGCTCCCCCCCACCCCCGCCGCCCCTTCCGCCAGACTCGAACGACGGGTCGCGAGTTCTGGGCACCGTCATGCTCGACATGAAGCCGTGCGAGGTCCGTTTCTGGCCTGGAGCGAGAGGGATACTCGATGGCACCATCGCGTTCTCGCTCGGTGACCGCCGGCTCTGTTTCCGAGGGTTCCAGGTCACGGTTGCGGGCAACCGGCTGGACGATCCGGCCTCGCTCGCCACGCCGGTGGAGATTCGCGAGGAATCGCCGGGGCCAGGATATCGGGTGCGCCATCGGTTCACGGACCCACTGGGAAACTCCTATGACCTCCTGGGCAGCCTGCAAGTCGAGGGATACGGTCTCAAAGCCGCGTTCCGACTTGACGCCCTTTCCGACCCGAAGCCCTGGTCGAGCATTCGCATCGAGGACCTGGCTGCCGGTCCGTGGAGCGATCTCGCCGAGCGGGTCTACGCCGGTGTCGGTAATGTCATCGTCAAGCCCGAACCGTTTTCGCTTGGGTTTGACGGCCACCAGTTGGCCACGTCGTTTGTGGGCCTCGATTTCGCCGGGGGCCTGTCGGTGGTGCAGGCGGTTGACGTGGTTCCCTCGCGGTTCGCGGTTGATCCCGGTGCGAAGCACTACAGCCTGCACTCCGCTCACGCCCAGACGTGTACCTTCGTCCCGGCCACTGACGTCTGGCAAGCGGTGCGTGCCTGGCGGAGCAACAACGGGTTACGAGCCGGCGCCGGAGTTGCCAAGCTTGCCGGCCGGGCGGTCTTCGACCTCTGGGGCGGCCGCTATGGTCCATCCGCCGACGCGCTTGAGCGGGCCTGCCGATACGGGTTGACCGATTCTGTTGTCGTCTGGCACAACTGGCAGCGATGGGGTTACGATTATCGCCTGCCGGACATTCTGCCGCCCAATCCCGATCTGGGGACGCCGGCCGAGTTCCGCCGACTTGCGGACACCTGCAGGCGTCATGGTGTTCTTTTCGCTCCGCACGACAACTACATTGACTATTATCCCGACGCTAACGGCTACTCTTACGAGGACATCGCCTTCACTTCCGATCGGCGGCCTGTTCGTGCATGGTTCAATCCTGGCCCCAAGGCCCAGTCTTATCGCTGGCGAGCTGATCGCATCGGTCCGGCTGTCGAGTGGAACATCCACGAGATTCATAGGGATTACGCTCCGACTGCCTATTTCATCGATGTCTTCTCGTCGATTCAGCCGTATGACTACTGGACGCACGACGGCCAGTTCTTCGACGGGAATTTCACGCGCGACGTCTGGCGAAGCACGTTCGCGCGGATCCGCGCGCAACTCGGCGAGAACGCTCCGCAGATCTCGGAGAGCGGCCATGATCAGTTAGTCGGCTGGCTGGACGGTGCCCAATGCAACCATCTGCGCGTTGACGCCAAGCCTCCGAAGGAATCCTGGACTGTCTGGCGGGTGGCATGCGTCGAGGCCGAGCGGATCGCCTGGTTCGATGCCGCGCATCATGCCCTCTTCGTACTGCATGGTGCGGGCTACCAGGATCGCTACGCCGGAGGACTCGACCGCGCCGCGCACGGCATCTACAGCGACGACTACATATCCGCCGAGGCGATGACCGGCCATCCACCCATGGTTTCGGAGCCCTTCGGCCGCAATGTTGTCCGCAAGTACTGGCTGCTGCACGATCTGGGCGGTGCCCTTGGCCGGGCGAACCTCCAGGATGTCATCTTCTTCGAGGGCGACATTCACCGGCAGATCGTCTCCTGGTCGAACGGAGGCAGGGTGTATGTCAACCGTGGCGAGAAGGAGTGGACAATCGAGGGGCACACTCTGCCTGCGTATGGGTTTTGGGCGACAGTGCCTGTAGCCGAGGGTGGGCAGGTCGAGGCCGCCGTTGAGAGAGTCGGCGGGGCAGTCGTGGAGTGGTCTCGATCGCCGGCCGCCTGGTATGTGCACGCGCGGGGGGCGGGAAGTGGACCGATTGCCTTCGGGCCGATTGCGACCGACGGAGGTCTGCGGCTGACCAAGGATGTCGCGAAGATCCGTGTGACGGTTCTTCCTGACAGCAGGCCATTCCAGATCATCCTGCAGCGCGAAGGTCCGTTCTGGTCTGTGCCAGCGTCGTCTCGCCTGGAGGCAATCGACGAAGGGGGAAAGCCCCTGAAGGCTGTACCGATCGGGGCATCGTCCGTTGCGATGACCTGGAGCACTGAAGCCGGAGTCTTCGCCTACCAATTCTAGGAGTCCCCAGACCGGAGGCGGCTACCGGTTCGGGGGCTTCTGAGCTGTCGGGCGGCCCCAGTTGGGTTTGCTCAGATCGCAGGGGTCGCCATGCTGTTTCATCTCTACGGTCAAGCGGGCCTTGAGCTCCCTGACTCGCTCGAGCTGGCTCGGATCGCCGGCCAAGTTCTTCGTTTCCCATGGGTCCTGCTGAAGATCGAACAGCTGAGTAGTCTCCTGGCCAGCCACGTTGTAGAGGATGAGCTTCCAACGATCGGTCCGAAGGGCACGCTGGCAATCGCGATATGAGAGGAACAGGTGATCCCGAGGTCCTGGTCCCCCTTTGCTGGCCACCGGGAACAGGCTCCTGCCTTCGATTTCGATGGGCGTTGGCACCTCCAGCAGATCACACAGCGTAGGGTAGATGTCCAGCAGATAGCACAGCGCGTTTCGCTTCTCAGCACGGGGCAATCCAGGGCCCGCGATCAGCAAGGGCACGCGTCCGCTGTGCTCATAGAGGCTCTGCTTACCCATGAGACCGTGCCGTCCGACTGCAAGACCATTGTCGCCCGCCAGGATGACAATGGTGTTCTCCGCGTCGCCGGTCTCCTTGAGGGTGTCGAGGATTCGGCCGATCTGAGCGTCAAGGTGTGTGATCATCGCGTAGTAGGCCGCGATGTGCTGGCGGGCGATCTCCGGTGTTCGTGGCCAGGGGGCCAGTTGCTCATCACGTCCTCGCAAGTCGCCATTGTCGAAGGGGTGCTCGGGCAGGAAGTTCGGTGGAAGGAGGACTCCTGTAGTCGGATAGAGGGTCGCATACTCCTGTGGAGCCATGCGCGGATCATGGGGAGCGGTGAACGCCACGTAGAGGAAGAACGGCTTGTCCCCCTTGTAGTCGTGGAGAAACCGGATGGCCGTATCACTGAACAACTCGCTTGAGAACTTCTCGCCCGGCCGGTTTCTGCCCTCCGGGTATTGTCCTGTCGGATCGAAGTCGTAGACCGGCACCCTGAGATGATCGGACATGCCGCCGAAGAAAACGTTGCCTCCCCGGGTGAAGCAGCGCGCGAACGATGCCCGATCGTTATGCCACTTGCCCGTGCCAAAGGTGACGTAACCATGTCTGCGCAGGAGTTCAGGCAACGTCAGGTGCTCCGGAGGGATAACCGCGGCATTGGGTCTCAGGTGAAAGAGCGTCCGGCTGGTCATAAGCATCGCCCTGCTGGGCATACATACCGCGCCGTGCATCGAGCCCATCACGTGGGCATGGGTGAAGGCCACACCGCTTGCGGCCAGTCGATCCATGTTCGGCGTACGGATCTCGCGGTTGCCAAGCGCGGCGATGGTGTCGAAGCGTTGATCGTCGGTCAGGAGGAGCACGACGTTCGGCCGCCTCGAGATAGCCGCAGTCTCGGGGTGCGCGGCAGCGACGGGCGAGGTCGCGGACAGGGCCAGAACCGCTCCGGCCAGAAGCCGGAGGCTGGAGCGGTGGCTCGATAACACGCGTCTCGCATCGGTATAACTGAACATGATCTCGTGCTCCTTTGAAGGCGCTGTTTGGATCTGAGAGCTCTGGTGGGACCGCCTTTCCACCTGATTGACGTGTGCCGGGCATGCATCCGGATACGCACCTGGCAGCCGGCCGCACCCTCATGACTTCGCGGTATTCTAACGGCCGATAAGCATTGGGGCGAATGGACGGGACGCGTTCTGGGACGCTGGCCATCGGCTCTCTGCCCTAAGTGGGAGTTCTGTTTGCATTTGCCCATTTTTACATGTTACGTTTGTCCGTAGCTCATTTGGGAGGGAAGCCGATGAGATCTGGATTCCTGGGTAAATGGCGCGGGCGACTGGTCAGGTTTCTCGTGTCGCAGGATGGCCCTGCAGCGGCCGAGTACGCCATCCTGCTCGCCATGATCGCCGTCGTATCGATCGGCACGATCCGATCGATTGGCGAGCGGTTCTACAATCTGTACACCATGATTGCCAACTCCGTCGGCAATGTCATGTAATGCCACCTGCATTCCGCCCGGCGTGAAGAGGTCGTCGACCGGGCAAGTCTGGGCGCGTACTTCCAGGTCTGGGCCGTTCTCGGCCCGAGGCTTGATCTGCCTACATCCTCCCGGCCGTTTCGCTTCAGCATGGTCACCTAAGACTGCCCCACCCAGCAGTGCTGTCGTCTGCCACCGCTGACGCTGGAGGGAATGTTACACAGCCGTTACAGCGCTCCGTTCGTTTCTGATGTACATCATTCACAGAGCCCGCCGCACAGGGACCGGAGAACCGCCGGCCGCTAACGGGATGGCCATTTTCAGAGAACCGGGCGAGTTTACGAAAGGAGCATTTCGATGGCTGACCATGTCGCGCGTTGGTTCCGATTCACGACCGTGAGGGGGATCGCCGGCTGTATTCTGATGATGGCGGATCCTTTGACCTCTCCGACCGCTGGCGCGCCGCCTGTTCGCCCGCCGGCGTCCCAGGCGGCCTGGCCGGTTGACAATCCCCAGGTCTGGCAACCGCGTACCCGGTCGGTCGCGGTTTTCAAGAATGGAATGGGCTTTTTCATGCGTGAGGGCGAGGTGGCTCTTCGGGACGGCTGGTGTACGGCTCAGGCTGTGCCGCCGGCTGCATTTGGCACGTTGGCTTTCTACTCGACGAACCAAGGTCAGATTGTCGACGTCGTCGGCTCCGGCCCAGGTGAGACAGTCGACTTCGACGACCGGGACGCACCGAAGTTGGCAGCTGAGAAAAGGGAGCGGATCGAAGCGTGCAGCAACATGAAGATCGCGCTGACTTATACTCACAAGGGTGTCACCGGCTCGGCCAGCGGCAAACTGGTGTCGGTCAGCTCCGATTTCGCAGTTCTGGAGAGCGAGCAGCACAACTTCGCGGTGGGGCTTGAGGAGATCACCCGGCTGCAGCTTCTTGAACTGCCGCTGCGGATCCATGTGGCCGACGCCACGCACAAACCGCCGGCCAGGGCCGCCCTGGGCATGGCCTACCTGCGTCAGGGAATCACCTGGATTCCGGAATACACCTTCAGGATCGTCGACGACGAGCATGGGGAGCTCACCCTGCGGGGCACGGTGGTCAACGAGGCTGAAGACCTCATTCACTGCGACGTTCACTTCGTCGTCGGTGTCCCGCACTTCATCCACGACAACCTGCTGGCCCCGATTGCGGTGGGCCAGGTCATTCGCACGATCGGAGCCTCGGTCGCCCCAATCCAAACCAGAAGCCAAATTGCCAGCGACGCCTTTCTTTTCTCGAACGCGATCCGGGCCGACCAGGTTGGTCCGGGTGTCGTGGAGCAGCCTGCGGGCGGCGAAAACCGTGATATCCGTGCCGTGCTTGGCAATCTACCGAGCCTGGAAGGCCCCGCGAGCGCCGACTACACGGTCTACACCAAGAAGGATCTCACCCTGCGGCAGGGCGAGAAGGCCATTGTCACGCTGTTCGTGAAGAAGATCAGCTATTCCCACATTTACCGCTGGAACCCGCCCGCCCAGATTGCCCATTACCTGGTTCTACACAACGATACGGACACCGCCTGGACCACTGGGCCCTGTCTTGCCATCGACGGCGAGCGACCGCTCAGTGAAGACCTGATCAAGTACACGCCGAAACAGGGTCACTGCGAGATCCCGGTCACGACTGCGGTCAACGTGGCCTGCAACAGGAGCGAATCCGAGGCTGACCGCAAGCTGAAGGCTCACAGTCCGGCTCCCAACTTCTTCCTCGACCTGGTCACGCTCCGGGGCGAACTGAAAGTCCGCAGTTTTGAGAAGACAGCGGTGACTGTCGCCATCGAGACTCCGGTACCCGGCAAGCCGACGGTCGCCTCGGATGACGGCGATCTCTCGGTGGACACTTCGAAGCTGCAGCTGCTGGAACGGAGCGGGGCGATTCGCTGGCAGACTCGGCTGGACAGCGGAGCCAGCAAGACACTGACGTACCAGTACGAGCGGTACGTGCCGTCGAAGTAGAGCAAGCACAAAGAAGGTGGAAGATTCGGATGTCAGGTGCAGGTTCATGGTGACCGCCATTCAGAAAGGAGCGCAGGTCATGAGGAGACTCGCCGCATCGGCCGCTGTCACTCTGGTTCTTGTCGCATGGTTATGTCCAAACAGTCTGGTATTGGCTAACGGAGGGCCGTTTGTGGTCAAGTATCCCGAGGGCGACCCAGCGGCCAAAGGAGTGCTTGCGCCGCTGACCAACCAGCTCAGACCAGGACGAGAGGAGCGACTGAGAGTTCTCAAGGAGGATCTCGAACTTGTCTTCGTATCCGACCGGAGCCGCATCCCTCTCGGGACGGGGGGGCACGAATCATCCTCACCACTGCCGCCGCTCGTTGTCGTGGCCGCGGCTTACACCATCGAAAACCCGACGGACAAGGACATTGAAGTCGCCTTCGGTTTTCCCATTCTCCGCGGCCTGTACATGAGTCCCTTCTCGATGATGCCCCGTCCCGACGCTCAAGTTCGGTTGAACAACAAGGATGTCGTGCATTCGACGATCATCTCGAATTCGGCGATCTACGGCATGATCCGTGAGCAGGCCAGGCGAACGATCGAGAAAGCCATCGCCAGGGACGACCGGTTGAGTGCGCTGGTTGCCCAAACACGAGCGACCGGCTGGGTCCGGCAGCGCGTGCGGGCTACCCTGCGGACCGCAGTCGGACAGGACCGGGCCCTACAGAAGGCCGTGGACAAGGATGCGCTGGTTGGAGACGCGGCGGCGCCGGCGGCCGGACTGCGCGAGTCGGACCATGAGGCCGCCAGGACGGCTCTGCGAGAGCACGCCGCCAGGGTGATGAAGTGGGACAAGAGCAGCGCCGGACTCCTGGTCGAATACGCGAGTCTCGATTGGGGAAGCTCTGAGGTTCTGGCCAATCCACCCGATCGACCGTACTTCTTGTGGGGCGGGGCTGGCGACAGCAACCAATGGGTCTATCGAAACCTCGGGCCGTTGAGTGCCATCGGCGAACAGAAAGCCACCCAGCTCTTTGCGACGCTGGCGGCTCGCTTTGATCCGATGGTTGCCAGCACTTACGAATCGATCTTCAGCTCATGGGGTGGCGACGTGCGGGAGCGATCAGTCGATCTGACCACCGGGACCGTGCGCCCCAGGGAGATCATCGTCTCAACTCGGCCGGCGTCTGAGGATCGTCACGCCTTGAGAGGGAGCGATCCGACAATATATGCTCGCGTGGACTACCTGGACCCGAACGCCCGGATTAGCGAAGCGGAAAAGGACTCCTGCAGAGGTCTCCTCAAAGACCTTCCGGTCGTGTTCACGTTTGCCCCGATGAACCTGATCCAGTACCAGGTCCGATTCCCGGCCAAGGCCACCCAGGTGCTAACCGTGAGCTACATGCAATACGCGTACAAGGACACGCGCGAGCCGGCCAGTTACCAATTCGCCTATGTTCTGCACCCGGCCTCGATGTGGCGGGACTTCGGGCCGATTCACCTGAAGGTGGGGGTACCAGCAGACGTGCCGTTCAAGGCTTCGGTTGCCTGCGCGACCGGCGGCGTGGAAGAACACGAGTTGCCGAAGGACGTACTGGTTGCTCGACGCTCTGATGGGAGTTTGAAGGATCGATACGCCTTTCACCGGGCAACGCTTCGGGACAAGACTGGCGAGCTGTTTTTGGCGGTGGGCGCGGCCGCGATGGACCAGAAGACCCTCGAGCCTGTGGCGGCCCAGCCGCCTGCCGCGCGCTCGCAACCGGGCGGCGTCGGCACTGCTCAACCTGCGACGCTGACCGGGGGCACACCGGTATCCAACCACGGCGTATCCCTGCGACCTCCGACCACAGTGACACCATCAGGGCAATGAGGCTCATCTCATGAACCGCCGACAGTTCCTACGATACACTTTGGGGACGGCGACAACATCGCTGGGCGCAGCGGCGTCGACCGTCACGCCCGGTGCCGTTCTCCTGACAACCCACACCGGCGATGCTGCGGCGCGATGCGCACGTCTCCCGCCGGTGAGGCGGACCGAATCCGCACCACGTCGCCGGCAGCCCAAGAAGCAGGATCGCAAGCTCATCGTCGTGGTGTTTGGCGGCGGCACGCGATCCAGCGAGACCATGGACGACCCCTCCCATCGGCACATCCCTCATCTGTGGAACGAGATGGTGCCGCGGGGCACGCTCCTGAGTCACATGCATATCGAGCATCGCGTGGTGCACCCCAACTGCACGGCATCGATCATGACCGGGCACTGGGAATGGGATGACAACGATTGGTCGAAACCGTTGGCCCATCCCAGTCTGCTCGAGATGGTTCGCAAGGAGACCGGGCAACCGGACACATCGGCATGGGCCTTCGTGTATGCGTCCATCCTGGCGAGGATCAGCGAGAGCATCGCTCCAGGCTATGGTTTGCCGGTGGCGGCCAACGTGGTTGAACCTCCGACCATCTCACGATCCGTGGCGGAACAGATGAGTCAGTTGCTGCACGAAGCCGCCGGGCGTGGCTCCGTCGAAGGGGAGTTGGCAGCCGCCCGGGAGTGTGCCCGGCTGGCTCGTCTGAACAGCCGGCTCAACATGAGCGGCCTTCGGTCGGAGCCGGCCCGAGCCTTTGTGGAGCGCGAGTACCAGGCCTGGAAAGGAGGCGACGGGACGACCAGTCACGATGCCTTCCTGACCGATCGCGCGGTTGCCTGCATGAAGCGGTTCGCGCCTGATGTTCTGGTTGTCGCGTTTGGCGAGATCGACTGCGCTCACTACGGCTCGTGGTCGCGGTACGTGGAGGCGATCCAGCGAACCGACGAGCTAACCTGGCGGCTCTGGCAAGCGACCCAGGAGATGGAGAGCTATCGCGGCAGGACGCTCATGCTGATTCTCCCTGATCATGGGCGGGAGTTAGAGAGTGCCGACGGCCCGGGTTTCATTCATCACAGCGATTTCTACACCGACCGCGGTGCCGATGAAGGCTGCCGACGGGTGTGGATGCTGGCTCTCGGGCCGGGTGTACCAGTCGGGGGGAGGGTCGATCGGCCGATACCCACCACCGCCGTCGCGGCCACAGCCCTGGAGCATCTGGAGCTGAAGGCCTCGGAAGGAGCCGCGGCTTCCGTACTGACGGAGCTGCAAAGCTGCAGTGGAGCGAGCGGACAGGAAAGGCCGCCCGGAAGACGCGTTGCGATAGTGGAGAAAGCGGGCTAATCTGGATTCGTCTGGATCGATGCGGGCCGGGGAGCTTGGCGACGTCGACCCTTCGGCGTCTGTTCATGAGATGGGAGTGGTGAATGGTGCAGATTCTGGTCATCGAGGATGACGCCGCCATCCGGCAAGGGATCGTGGATGCGGTGGAATCTGAAGGGTACTCCACATTCGAGGCGGCAGACGCCGTACGGGGACGCGACATGGCCCTGGGGGTGGATTGTGACCTGGTTTTGCTGGATCTGGTCCTGCCTCGCGGCGATGGGCTGGACATCCTTCGCGACGTCCGGTCCGCCCGCCCCACCTTGCCGGTGATCATTCTCACTGCCCGCGGAGCCGAGGACGACCGCATCAAAGGGCTGAAGCTCGGGGCGGACGACTACGTGGTCAAGCCGTTCAGTGTGAAGGAACTGCTGGCCCGCATCGAGGCTGTTCTGCGCCGGTCGCCGGAGCGACCGGTGGACATCCGTGAAGTTCATCTGCCCGGCGGCGTGGCCGACCTGGAGCGGCGGGAACTGCGATTCCAGGATGGGGGGCGAACCGAGCTGTCCGAGCGGGAGTCGGAGTTGCTCCGATACCTGGCGATGAACCCCGGGCGAGCCGTTTCCCGGGAGGAGATCCTGTCTCACGTTTGGCGTCTCGACCCCAACGGGATCGAGACGCGTACGATCGACATGCACGTGGCCCGATTACGTGAGAAGCTGCGTGATGACGGAGCCCAGCCGCGCGTGCTGCTCACGGTACGTGGCAAGGGCTACATGTTCGCCTCGGAGGGTGGCTGATGCGTCCGTGGCACAGATGGACGTTGTTCGCTGTGGCTCTGGCCGTCGTCTTGGCGGCCCTGGCCTGGAGCACACGTACCATCGTGTGCCTGGATCGGGCTGAAGCCGAGGCCCGGCATCAGACCGCTCTGGAGGAGTCCGTTCGCCTGGTCTTATGGCGAATGGACTCGGCCCTGGCCCCCCTGATCGCCCAGGAGAGTGGGCAGCCCTATTTCGCCTATGTGCCCTTCTATCCAGCCGAGCGAGCGTACACCCGGATGTACGCCAACATCAGCGCCGGTGATGTGCTGATGCCCTCTCCCCTACTGATGCAGCCGCAACCGCGCGTTCTGGTGCATTTTCAGATTGACGCGGCCGGTCGATTCAGCTCTCCGCAGGTGCCGGTCGGTGAGCAACGGAACCTGGCCGAGCAACAGGGGTTTCGATCGGCAGCAGCGATTGAGGACTCTGCCCGACGGTTGGCGGTGTTAAGCGACGCGCTCAAACCGGATTGGCTGCGCGACCGGCTGCCTCTTCCTGCGGTTCGTAACCTAACCGTGGTGTCCTTACCCTCCGACCAGCCGGATGCCCAGATCACGGGCCCGTCCCCGTGGGCTCAGGCGATGGTCCAGCAGCAAGCCGTTCGCCAGCGACCTTCCGATGGGGGGAAGCTGACGAAAGGACAGCAGCGGATCATCGAGGACAACAGCCGTCGTGCCCAGCAGCAGGTCGAGGCCCAGCAGGGCTTCATGAGCGGCAATTTGCTCAATGTGGACCCCTACAACACGAATGTGGCTGCCGGCCTCATGCAGCCGTTCTGGATCGAGGACATGCTGGTGCTGGCTCGCAGGATCTCGGCCAACGGGCAGGAGTACATTCAGGGCTGCCAGTTGGACTGGCCGGCCATTCGCCAGTGGCTGCTGGCCGATGTCCAGGACGCCCTGCCGGCGGCGGCGTTGGAGCCGATGGGCGGCCGGACCGACGATCGCGCGATCTACCGACTAGCCGCCTTGCCGGTGCGGCTGATCGCCGGGCCGGTGCCGGTGGCCAGGGATTCCGTTCCTTCGACACTGAGGATCTCTCTGCCGCTGGCCTGGGCTTGTGTGCTAGTCGCCGCGACCGCGGTTGCCGTCCTGCTGAAGGGTGCGGTCTCACTGAGCGAACGGCGTGGGGCGTTTGTATCGGCCGTCACTCACGAACTGCGGACGCCGTTGACCACGTTCCGGCTGTACACGGATTTGCTGGAGCAGGGCCGCGTCACCGGCGAGGAGAAGCGCCGGCAGTATCTGACGACGCTGCGGGCTCAGGCTGAGCGGCTCTGCCACTTGGTCGACAACGTCCTGGCTTACGCTCGTCTGGAGCGTGGCAACCATCGGCGGCCGCTGGAGACGATTGACCTGTCGGATTGGCTGGCCCAGGCTGGCCCGAGACTAGCGGAGCGGGCGGCCCAGGCGGGCATGGAGCTTGGGGTGGTGATCAACGATCGGCAGTCGGCGGTAAGCCAAGAAGACCAGGCCGGGCGGCGGTCTAGGCTGTTTGTCCGGGCGGACGAGTCGGCCATGGAGCAGATTCTGCTGAATCTCGTGGACAACGCGTGCAAATACGCGTCCGGTGCCGAGCGGAAGGCGATCGAGATCGTCGCCGGGCGGCGAGGTGCTGGGGTGGAGATCATGGTCCGGGATCATGGCCCGGGGATTGCCCAGCCTGACCGCCGAATGCTGTTTCGGCCGTTCCGCAAATCGGCGAGTAAGGCGGCCAACTCGGCACCGGGTGTTGGCCTGGGCTTGAGCCTCAGCCGTCGACTCGCTCGCGAAATGGGCGGTGATCTGCGGCTCGACAGCGCGGTCCAGACCGGTGCGTGTTTCGTGCTGTCTCTCCAGGCGGAATGACGCGGGACGACGCGCTGCCGGTGCGTTCTACGGCTGCGCGATCAGCACGCCGTGTACATCGACTCGGGGTACGGTGACCGACAGGACGCCATCCGACCAGGTCCATTCCCCAGCGCCTCCTTCTGGAACCCATTCTACTTTTTGCGGTTTGACCGGGAGGCGCCATTTCACCGAGATGGGCCCGACGGGCGGGACGTAGTCGATCAGGGCGTACTCATTGGAGGTGGGTACGTTGGCCCGATTCAGGAAGTGCAGGGCGGGCCGTCCGTCCCTGGTTTTGCGCAGAGCGACGTCGAGGCACGGCGGGCCGCTCACCGTGAAGGCCGGCTCGGGGAAGACGCGTTGAACCACCTGCCCGATGAACTCACGAAGGTAGGGACTGTGCAGGTGGAGGAACCGCAGTCCAACCGGACCGTAGATCGCCCCGACGATGCCGTTCTCATGCCGGGCAATGGTGGCCGCGATTTCGCCGCCCATCCGCGTATCCCGAGTCGGGTATCGCCAGCCGACCGCCTCCGCCCGATGCAAGGTGACTTTCTGCCAAGGGCCATTGATCGCCCCGATTCCATGGGGGGACGCCAGCTCGGCTGGAACCTCCTGCGGCTGCCCTTCGAGCTTGACACCGAGGATGGGCTCGAACTGCCTGGCCGCCGCGGTCCCGACCAGAAGGAGTCGACCGCCATCCCGCACGTAGGCGAGCATCTCGTCCTTCATTCCATCGGCGAACCGGTCATAGTCCGGCACGACGATGCACGGATAGTCCTTAAGACGCCCCTTGATCTGGTGTTCCGCGAGAATGTCGACCGAGTAGTGGAGTTCGAGCAAGGCATGGAGTGTGCCGACCAACTCTGGAAAGCTGCCCCAGGCTGCGCCCACGCTGTCGGAGCGGTCCTCGATGACCGCGGTAGACATCAGCAGGGCGACTTGCGGAATCGACGTGCTCTTGTGGCTCACAGTCTGGCGTGCGCGGCAGAAATCGGCCACCCGGCCGGTGGTCTCGATGACCGCGTCGGCGATGTGCCCCTTTCGGGTCGGCTGGTAGTAAATCTGAAAGCCACCTCCCTGCATGAGGACCACGGCTGCCTCCTGCTGAAGATGGACGGCGGGCTTGATGTTCTGGCCCATGCCCGCCAGGTTGTTCACGAAGCCCCAGGCCATCAGGTCCCAGGGCATTGCGGTGGAAGCGGTGTAGCGAGCCTCGGGGCGGGCCCGATCGACGGAGTTGGTGGGATCGTAGTCGCCGGAGACGAAATCGACTTTGACCCTGACCGGCCAGGGGGTCAGCGTGGTGTACAACCAGTTGCTGGCCACCTGGAACCCTGGGCGTGCGGCATGGACGGCGTCCACCCAGTGCCCGACGTATTGCTCGAAATGACGCCGGTTGAATCGTTTCCACTCCAGCCAGTTGGGCTCGCTGCGGTTCCCGGGAGCCTGATCGAAGCCGGTTTCCTTCTTCCACGCCGCGAGTGCTTCAGGAGAGTAGTCCCAACGGGCGGCCCAGCATTCGCCATCCACCCACGCCCCATCCAGATCGTACTTGTTGGCCGCCTCGACGAGTTGCGGGATCATGACCTGGTCGACGTACGGGCTGAACACACTGGTGTTGTTCGTGTCCCGCTGCCCAGCGGCGTTCATCGCTCCCCACTGAGGGTTCCTGGCCAGTGCGGCCATGTCGAACAGGCCGGAGAAGTGGATGTACAAGGCCACGCCATGGTCGCGGGTCACTTTGCGCCAGATTTCCAGGGAATCCCTGGTGATGTGCGGCGCGGAAGGCCCGATGTTCGACGGCCAGCCCAGAAACCCGCCGTGTCCCTTGCTGTCGTACTGCACGTAATCTGGCTGCACGCGGGTGAGGAGCTTAGCGACCATTTCCTCAGTCACATCGGCACCGAGGGCCGGGTCGCCGGGGCCCGGGTGGAGATCGAAATGCAGCCCGAAGAAGGACTCCGCCCTGGGCAGCGGGCGATGACCTGCCCTATTCTCTCCCATCGACGGCGAGGCGCATGCCAAACAACCACTGACGACAAGGACATAGAACCGGTCTCTGAGCATGGATGGCTTCCTTTCTGGCCGATCTGCTCTACACCGCAGATGTCTGTGGCCGGATGCCGCCTCTGACTTGACCGACGCCGGTCCGCGGTCACCTGGGGTCTGAAGGGTGTCGAGACTCACGGCCGTCGTCAAGTGCCCGCTTTCGACGTCAGGTCCGCCGGGCTGTCGCACCGGGGAGTATACCACGACCAGATGGCAGGCGAGGCCCTCCTCCCCGCCGCGAGGTTTTACCTCAACCGGGCTTGCGGGATGAACGATGTATACCCGCGATTTCCACTCTTGTGGAGTTCCGGAGGTTCACGCAGGCATGCAGGTTCAACTGATCGCGGGCGAGAAGGAGCGGCACCCATCAACCGGCGGCGACAGGTCATCCGTCCGGGAATCCTGTCCGGGGCTGCTTTCACTCAACCGGACACCCGATACAGTTGAGCCGCTCTCGCCGGATCTCGGGCTGACCGCTGTGATCTACCCATTCCAGGGCCGTCTGGCCGGCACGGCCAACCAGGTGGTTGCAGCTCTGTTAGCCGTGCTCATCCTGGCGATCATTGTTTTTCCTGCTTCTTTCGGCGGCGCCTGGGGAACCGTGCTCACCAAGATCATGTACTGGCTCTACTAACTCGTTTCACTTGAAGCATAGTCCGATGAAGTTCCATGCCGTGGACGGATGTCCCGCGTAGATGTATTCGTCGTTCTGGCAGAACACCATGACTCTACGGAAATGCGGGTTCAGCGTTCCCACAAATGAGTCGTAATCGTACTCATGGACGTGGTGATGCCGCCTGGACACGGACCGATCGACCCGGCTGCGCGGCGTGCTCAGGATGAACAGCCCCCCGTCCTTGAGGTGCCGGGCGCAGTTAGCGACCATCAACCGGCCGTCGTCGGCGCTGACGTGTTCGATCATCTCGAAGCTGACCACGACGTCGTAGTCGCCCTTCGGCGTCTGTTGGGGATGCACGATGTCTCCAACCACGTATTCCAGGTTGTCGCGATGATAGGTGGCCGCGCACCGAGCCACGGACTCCGGGTCGATGTCCAGCCCGGTGACCCGGCGTACGTGCCGGCTGAGGAAGTTGCATCCGAAGCCCGCCCCGCATCCGACCTCCATGACCTTGTCCGTTTCCCGCATCCATTTGCAGGCGAACTTATACCGGGCGATCGTGAAACCGATCATTTCCAGTGGTTCGTCCGGGTTGTTGAGCTCGACCCGAATACGGATCGGACAATTCACGTGGTCGGTTCTCATACTTGAGCATCTCCCTGCCGCCCGCGAGCGGACCGAGTGACCTGCCCGGCGGTCAGATGAAGTCCACGTGCTGCTTTCTCTCGAGCATCAGGTAGTTCAGGATGTCGTTGTACGTGTTGTAGCGGCTCGAGGTCATGCCGCCCATGCACGCCCGCCCGCATGCTCCCTCATCGACGCGAGCCATCACCTCGCGGCGTCTCGAACCCGTCCAGATGGCCTCAAAGCTCTGATGGTTGACGTTGCCGAAGCTGAAGGGCTTATTGCCTCGCAGGAAGCAGCAGGCGAAGACCTCGCCGTCGGCCCCGATCACTCCGACCAGGTTCGGCCCCAGGCATCGGCGCCAAGGGAACGCCTGACGCGGGTCGGCGTTCAGGTACTGATCGGTGAAGTTGCCGAGGAGGACGCGGAACTGGTGGTTGTCCAGCCGTTTGGCGAGGGTTGCCTGGCGGCGCATTTCCTCGCGGATCTCGACCGGCAAAGCGGCCTCGGGGTTGAAGACGCAGCGGATGCTGGCGTAGGCAGTTCCGAGCGAGCGGGCCAACTGGGCGAAGGCGACGATTTCCCGGTGGTTTCGCTGGTCAGCCACGAAGTTGAGGCCAACCACCGTCCGGTTGCTGTGCGTGGTGAGGTACTCGATGTTCCGGAGGATGCGATTGAAGTCTGTTGTGCCATGGATGAGTCGATGAGTGGCCGGCAATGCCGCATCGAGACTCACCCGGACCCAGTCGGCCGTATCGAGTACCGCCTGGGGCGTTCCTTCGCGTGGCATCGAGCCGTTGGTGATGAGTCCCACGGCCAGGCCGCGGCCGGCACAAGCTCGGAGCATCTCGTTGATTTGAGGGTGGACGGTCGGCTCGCCGCCACCCTTGAGTACAATGGACCGGACTTGCTGGGCCTCGAGTTCGGCGATCAGTTCGACGAATCGCTCGTACTCGAGCTGCTCTCCGGTGTGGGATTGAGCGCTGACGCACCACTGGCAGCGATGATTGCACTTGTTGGACGGATCGATCTCTACCGTGACCGGATACACGAGTTCACCGGTTACGACGGCCTGGACGCGGTCGAAGTGGTTGAGGATCTTGTAGGGGCTGAAAGGCTCACCCTCTTGCATGGGCGGTCCTGAGCGACCAGCCGCGGGGCGCAGGACGCGTATCTCGCCGTTGGGTGCTGGCGAACAGGCTGCCGGCCGCAGCATCGTGTCGTCAGCGGGCAGTACCGGTGGCGACATGGCGCCCGGTTCGTGCGTCGGACAGGTTGTCGGATGACTCATCGCTCTTGAGTACCTCCAGGAGTTGAGACATACGTCTCGCCATGGTGTGATCGCGCAGCGTTCGTTCGGCGGCCTGGCGGGCCATCCCCATGCGCTGCTCGGGATGGTCCAGGTAGTAGCGGATCTTCCGCTTCAGCTCGGTGATGGAGCCGAACGTATCCAGTTCCCTGCCCGGCTCAAAGACCTCTTCGAGCGGATGCAGCTCGTGCACCCGCCCGACCAACAGGAATCCGCCGGCCGCTGCGGTGTCGTACAGCCGCGGGTGGTGTACTGTCCAAGTGTGCAGATGCAGATTGATCGCCGATTGCCGGACGGCTTCGAGGAGAGGCGGACCGTTCTCGATCTTGGATCGAGCCTGGCTCGCCACCGCGGGAGACTCTGTCCAGCCGTTTCCGAAGAGCCCAAGTCGAAACTCGGCCAAGGCGGAGACGTAGAGTTCCCTCAACACGAAGTGGGCCACCCGATAGCGGAAGTACAGCGTGTCCTGTCTGGGGCTCCATTGGGTGGTCTGGCCGGTCAGACCCAACTCCGCGGCGCAGTCGGCCAGGAAAGTGCCCAGTTCGGGGAGAATGAAGGGCTCGTCCTCGCCCTGATGGAGGACCCAATCGCGCAGCCTCAGTCGGGCGTACTCGAATACGCGCTGCAATTCAGGCTTGAGGTGCTTGAATTGGATGAGGTCCTTGTACCACTCCCACGGGTAGATATTACCCACGAAGAGCACGTCGTAAGTTGGTGTTGAAGCGATCTCGGCAGGATGGTAGATTTCCTGATTGGTCCCGATGTTCAGATGGAGCACGTGCTCAGGCCCAATTCCCGCGGACAGAGCGTCTTCCCGCCAGTCTTCGAGCATGACCAAGAGCTTGTCTCTCGACAAGCGGTTGTCGCCGTATTGGGGATGCCAGCAAGCACCGTAGTCTTGGTCCCAGGTGACCACGCAGAGTTCGCTGGGTAGGCCGGGATACTGGGCGCGGGTCTCGCCGTTGATGAACAGGATGTCCGGATCGAATTCCTGGAGATGCTCCAGGAGGTCGTAGGACTTGGCCGGCGTTTGTTCGAGGAGCACGAGTCGAGTCTGCACCCCGTGGGCGCCGAGTGCGGAGGCGATGTCGCGGGCGCAGTAGCCCTGATAGGAGGTGTTGCGCATCGCCGCGGCCAGCACTCGCAACGGTCGGTCTCCAGCCTTCAAGATCGAACCGGGCTTCGGGCGGTTGACGTACGCCGGAGCGATGCGGCCGCGCAATTCGTGACTGACCAGGTCCAGCAGCATACCCAGTCCGTGTCCGATAAACTGAGCCCC
This sequence comes from Phycisphaerae bacterium, assembly GCA_018003015.1. NCBI lineage: Bacteria > Pseudomonadati > Planctomycetota > Phycisphaerae > Phycisphaerae bacterium. The sequence continues at coordinate 55,557 of JAGNEZ010000016.1, forward strand.
TTGGCGGGCGGGAGGCTCCGGCCAGGCTCCGCGCCACAGGCCCCAGGGCCAATCCCGAGGCGGCTCGCGCCGACACCAGGATTCGCCGTAGTGCATCCCTGGAACCATGATCCAGGGTCTCCATGCCTGGTGCTGAATGCACTCCGATGCCCCTGGCGAGCCCAGGAACAGCAGGAACTGGGGTACGCTGTGGAACATCTGGACGACTTTTCGTCCTTCAGAGAGTGCCTCCAACCTCTGTCGAGCCGGCCACGCCTCGCTGGCATTGAACAGGTAGTCGTTTCGTCCGCTGGTCTGGTAGCATGGGGGAATCTGCTTCTCGGTGGGCGCCATGACGATGGGATTCGTCTGCCGCCAGGTTTGTATGTCCTGTAATAGCAGCGGGTAACGTTCCGCCAGGAGAGCAACACAATGATCGATTCCGCTGCTGAGCACGCGCAGGACTCCTCACGCCCGCGGCTTCCGGGCGGGCACCTTGTGTTTATCGGCCTAAAACCGGCGATGGCTCAGCTAGACCGCTTTGTTGCGGGGCGGGCTCGGCGAATCGGGTGATTCTGCGGTGGACTTCGGCTGGGCCCAGGATAGAGTATAAGAGGGAATCTGGCAGGTATCCCGGCTGACTCAGGGGGGAAACGAAATGACCGACGAGGTGCTCAACGCCAGACTGGCAGAAGCTCAAGACAGAATCAATGCTCTGCCCGCCGAACAACGCGGCCCCCTGCTCGCGCTCGTTGAGGAGACCCGCCAACGCCACCTGGAGCTGAAGAAGAGCTTTAATCGTATTCACGAGGCGGTCGACGAGTGGCGACTTCAGATGAAGTACCTCATTTTCGATCGCGAGGCCACTCATCGGGAGCTGGACCAGCTCCGCAAGCGGCTGGACGGATCTGAGCCGTCGTAGCCGGTCTTTGTTGAACACACCGGGCGGCGTCCAAACCAAGCTCATGATCCTTTGCAGGCAGATCCGTGCCCTCACCGCTCCCAGTGCCGGGCAAGCAGGGAGAACGCGAATCCTGATGCGGGCGTACTTCCGTCGCCCGAGTGGCTCTCTCAAGCCTGGGTCTCCTCGGCGAGCGTCACCCTCCGCATGTGCGTGGCATTTCCATGCCGGTATAATCGCCTGGTGCTGACGTCCTCCACACCACCAAGGAGAAGAAGATGAGCGTCCCTGAGCCATGCCGTATCCGGTGGATCGTGCTCGTGTGCTGCGCGGGCATGTCTGCAGTCGCGGTCCTCGGAGCCGAATCCGTCCAGAACACGGCTTCCGAGTTCGCGGGCGATTCAGCATTCATTCAAAAGGCCCTGGATGCGGCCGCCGCCCAGGGAGGCGCGGTCCGCCTCGAAGCCGGTCGATACAACGTAGATCGGGCCATTTCAATTCCGGAGGGCGTTACCCTGGCCGGCGTATGGGAAGGGCCTCATCACTCGCAACTCAAGCGAGGCACGGTACTGGAGGTTACGGCCGACCACGGCAATGAGAACGGCCCCGCCGCTATCACCCTGAATCCGTCGAGCACGGTGCGTGGAATCACTGTGTTCTATCCCACGCAGCGCATTCCCGACATCGTGGCGTATCCCTGGACCGTTCAGGGCAAGGGCATGCACAACAATGTGATCGACTGCACGTTCGTCAATCCCTACAAGATGATTGACTTTGGGACTCACGCCAACGAGCTACACTACATTCGCAACTGCTTTGGTTGCCCGCTCAAGATCGGCGTTCACATCGACCGGTGCACGGACATTGGCCGGATAGAGAACGTCCACTTCAATCCGCACTACTGGAGCAAGCGAACCGACGCAGCCAACGTCCCCGATTGGGGAGCGTTGTCCAAGTACCTTTGGGAGCACCTCATCGCTTTTGAGTTTGCCCGCACGGACTGGGAGTATGTATGCAACACCTTCTGCTATGGCGCCAAGATTGGGTATCACTTCCATGAATCGAAGGCGGGAACGGCCAACGGCAACTTTCTCGGCATTGGTGCGGACTGGTGTCATCGGGCGCTGGTTGTCGAGCAGTCGCAGTCGCCCGGGCTGCTGATCACCAACGGTGAATTTGTCGGCGGCACCGGTGGGCGAACCCTGATGGAGGTGACCGCGACTCATACCGGCGTTGTCCAGCTGAACAACTGTGCCTTCTGGGGTCCCTGTGAAGTAGCCGCCATTCTTGACGGCACAGGCACCACCAGTCTCAGCCAGTGCAACTTCCTCAATGTCGTCGACAAGCCCACCGGCGTCTACCTGATCCAGGGCATCAACGGCGATTTGACTGTCCAGGCGTGCCGATTTGGTTTCGATCGGCCGGCGATCCAACTGGGCAAGGAGGTCAGGACCGCGGTTATCGCCGGGAACCGATTTGTTAGCCGGAAGAGCATCGAGAACAACAGCACCGGTGACGTTCAGGAAGGCCTGAACGTCGTCAGAAAACGGGCCAAGTGAACACCATGCCGACGCTCCGGCCGGCGACGTCATCTCCCGAAGATATGCCCGTCACTTGCCGGCGTACCAGAAGCCCCTGCGCCAGTAGTGGGTGTGCAGTTTGCCCTCCAGTTCGTCGCTCATCCGGGGCTGATCGCTGACTCCGCAATTCAGCTCGGCCTGCCGGACGCTGCGGATACCTGGAATGACCGTGGACACGGCCGTGGGGTGGAGTGCGAACTTCAGAGCGGCGGTGGACAGGTCGGGCTCGGATGAACCGATGACCGCGCGGATTCGCTCGGTCCGGTGGACGGCCCGCTCAAGTCGGTCGCCCGCGAAGTACTTGTTGCGGAAGTCCCCCTGCTCGAACCTGGAGGCGGCGGTATGCTTGCCGGTCAGCACGCTCTCATCGAAGGGTACGCGGACGATCACACCCACACGGTTGCGGGCGGCATCGGGAAGGAACTCGGCTCGCGGTTCCTGCTCGAAGATGTTGTAGATGACCTGAACGCTGTCGAGATGACCGGCGCGCATGAGATCGATGAGCGAGTTCTGGTCATGCTCGGGTGTAGAGATGCCGATGGCGCGGAGTTTGCCCTCCTTGCGGAGCTTGTTAAGTACTTCGAGGGCTGCAGGTTCGCGGTTCCATGCGCGGGTCCAGGTATGAAGCTGGACCACATCGAGGCAGTCGGTCCTCAGATTACCAAGACTGAACTCCACCCTTTCGCGGAGATAGGCTTCCGGGAAACGATCTTCCATGCGGTCGTATGGGCTAGGCGGCCAGTCGCCTGGTTGCCGAGGTGGGATTTTGGTCGCGACGTAGATCCGCTCGCCCTTCCGGCTCTGAAGCACCTGGGCGATGACTCGCTCACTGCGCCCGTCGCCGTACGCCTGGGCAGTGTCGATGAAATTGCAGCCCAGGTCGAGGGCACGGTGAAGTGCTCTGGTGGAATCCTCGTCGCTCTGTGTGCCCCAGTGCGATCCAATGGCCCACGCGCCGAAGCCGATCTCGGAAACCTGCCAGCCGAGCCGTCCGAACGTCCGGTACCTCATGTCCGTCCTCCGTGCCCCCCGGATCGGCGGTCATTGTGCACGTTTTGCCTTGGGATGGCAACCTGACGAGAGGCGCTGGCGGAGGCTCGCGCCCAGTCGATGGGGACGCGATGCGGGGACGGTCGTACGCCGAGTCGGTGTCCTGTGTACGGACGTAGAAGCACCCTGCTCCACGCATCGCTCCCCTCCCTCAGCCTTCTGTTGGGCTTGGTCACGATGGGCGAACGCAGGGTGCATGCTTGACAAGACAGCACGTGTGCCCAGGGCAACCCTGGTTCCAGCGCTGTTCATCAGTCCCGGAAGCCAGACGACTTCACGGCCTCCGTGCTCTTGGTCGACGGAACCGGCCAAGAGCACGGGGCGCTGTTGGAATCAGGTGCCAGGCAGCGTATCGCAGCCGGGGGTAGCCGGCGTTTCACCGCTGAAGCACCACTGGTAGATGCCCAGATCGACCTGATCGACATCCTTATCGCCGTCGAAGTCGGCGATGCTGCAGGCTTCGGTAACCGGCACGGCGGGTCCGCCTGCACAAGGGAAGAACAGGGCGAAGTCGAGCCCATTCACATATCCGTCGAGGTTGAGATCCGGCCGGATCTGGCCCAGCCCGCGAATTCCCAGCCGATAGTTGAAGTCAACCTCATCCGCGGTGAGTGCCCCGTCATGGACGCGGACGACGGCCAAGCTGAGGATACCCATCTCGGCGGTCGTAAACAGGTCCATCGGATTGGCGCTCAGGTTCTGCACGGCCAGGTTGATATGGCCAGGGTGGGTCAGCATAGCGCCGCTGACCTCGGAGTTGACGCGCACGCCGTTGTCGTAGAGGACGGTCGTTCCTCCCTCGAGGGCGGGATCGTAGGTGTAGACCAAGTGATGCCACTCACCGAGGGTGGGAGAACCGCCGGCGTCGTTCCAGCCGATGTCTCCGTTGTCGCACCATCCGGCGACGGCACCCCATGTCCCATGATCACCGTAGCCGAAGGCCAGGTTGGAGCCGCACGGATTGCCGCCGCGATGGCCCCACGCGACCATGGTTTCGATGCACGTGCTGCACTCAATGAGGGGGTTGTACGCCCACACCTCGATCGAACGGCTTTGCAGCCCGAGGAGTACTGCAGGTGCCAGCGGGCCCTGGTAAGCCGAAGTACCGTTAAACGTCACGGCCTGCTCATCGGCGATGGTTTCCAGAACCGGCTGGTCAATCGCGGCGAAGTCGCCGAGGGACCCCTTATTGAGCCACACCGCCTGACCGGCGGTGGCGTCAGTCGCACTCAGATCGACGAGGAGAATGCCGGAGCCAGCCACTTTGCATCTGGCCTTTCCGGGCTCTGCGACGACGACAGTGAACTGTGCGGTGGTCAGGCCGCCGTAGGAGGCGGTCAGGATGGCCGTACCCAGGCCCACCGCAGTGATCTGCCCGTCGGCACTCACATCCACCACCCCGGCCGGCGAGACGGCGTAGGTCGTGCCGTACGAGGCGGCGCTGACGTCGCGTGTCCCGACCGGACCGAAGTCGGCCGTGACGGTGGCCTGTTGGCTCTGTCCGACCTGCATGATGTCATAGGTTGCCTTCAGATCGACTGATCCGGCGGCATACACGGTGACGTGCATCGTCGACAGCAGGCCCGTGGGACAGGCGGTGTCGGCCGAGAGGGTGAAGTCGGCCTCGCCCGCGCTGACCAGGGCGATCTCGAACGTCTGGGTGGTCTCACCGCCTGCCGAGAAGGTCAGGACGGCGGACCCGTTGCCTCCGGCCGGCTTGGCCACAGCTGGATCGCTGCTGGTGACGGTGACGGCCACAGCCTGACTCGCGTTGCAGGTCGCCGGGATGGTGACAGCAGCGGTCAGACCCGTATCCACCACTGCGGCGTTCATGGTCTGGGGCAGGATGGTCATGTGATCCGGCACGTAGGTCTGGATGCCGGCATTGTAGTTATGTACGACTTGCTCAAGAGTGAGCGTGCCCCCGTGGACGCGGACATTGGCGAGGCTGAGCATGCCCCACTCATCCATAAAGAAGTCCGACGGCGGATCAACCAGGTTCTGAGCACAGAGGTTAATCGTACCAAGGTGCGGGATCAACTGGTAGTTGGTGACCTCCGAGTTCATCCGCACACCGTTGTCATACACGGCGATGGTGCTGCTGTTGGAGGCCGCGTCGTAGCTGTAGGTATAGACCAAGTGGAGCCATTGATTGGTGGGCGGGGCCCCGGTGGGCTCGCTACCCCAGCCGATATCCGGGTCGCCCCACGCTGCCACGGCGCCCCAGTTCACATCGTTGCCGCAACCGAAGGACACGTTGGTGCCATTGGGACCGTTGCGATGGCCCCAGGTCACCATGCTCTCCATGTCGAAATCAACGGTGGGATTGTACATCCAGACCTCGACCGACCAACCCGAACCGGTTCGCAGGGCGTCTGGTGCTAGCGGCCCTTGATAGGCGTCGCCCATGACGCTGAAGGTCACTGCGGGCACACCCGCCACGACCTCGGTTTTCGGATTGCCGACAATCGCGAAATCACCGAGCAGGCCGGTGTTGTTCCAGACGGCCGTTCCGGCGGTCGGGTCGGTCGCTTTCAGGTCGACCAGCAGGATGCCCGGGCCGGCCACGGCGATCGAGGGTGCGGCTCCGACTGTGATGCTGACCGGCGAGGAGGTCACGCCGTCGTTCATCGCCGTGACTGTGGCACTACCCACGCCCACGGCCGTGATGAGCCCGTCGGCGCCGACCGTGAGCACTCCCGCGGGGTCGACGGCGTAGGTTGTCCCCTTAGCAGCCGAGGTGATATCGCGGGTGCCGACGGTGCCGAAGCTGCCGATCACTCTTGCCTGCTGGGTGCCGCCGACGGCCATGGTGTCATAGGTCACCTGAATCTCGGCGGATTCGATGGCATGAACGGTCACCGTCAAGGCGGCTCCTGGACCCGCAGGGCAAAGGCCACCCGACAGGGTGAAGTTGGCCTGGCCGGCAACGCCGCCGAACTCGATTGCGACTGGCTTGGTGGGCCCGTCCCCGACGGCGTAACTCACCACGGTCGAACCTGTGCTACCCGCCGGCTTGGCGACTGAGGGATTGTCGCTGGTGACGGTCACGTCGACGGGCTCGCTCTCGTTGCATGACGTTGGGATCACCAGACTCACGCCGATTTGAGGATCATACGGTGCCGCGTCGATCGTATCGGGATTCATCACCATGTACGAGCCGGGCGGCAGAGTGAACAGAAACTGGCTGGGAGTGAGAGCCTCGTCGCTGATGCGCACTTCATCGATATAGCCGTAGAACCGGTCCGTGTGGCCGCCGGCATACAGCCCGCGAGCAACTGACCAGGTGCCCGCCGTCCAGTCGCCGCCCGATCCGATTCCAGCGGTCAAGGCCGTGTTTGGGCTGCCGCTTGCAGTCATATCGGTCTGGGCGACCACGCTGTATCCAGCGCCGGCCGCTGCATCGTTGAGGTACAGTGTTAGGGTGCTGCCATCGCTGACCGCGGCCATGTGGTACCAGCGTCCGGCGGTGATTGCCCCGCCCGCCGAGATCGCCTCGTGCCAGACACCAGAAACGTCGGCGTACTTGATGGCGACCCCATAACCGGGGACAAGCTGGAAATACAGAGCCGCCAAGTTGCCATCATTTGACGTTGCCCCCCGGCTGTCACGCCCGACAATAGTTCTATAGGTGTCGGTGCCGGTAAGCTTGAAGGATCCCTCAATCGTGAAGGCCGCGGGAGTCATCGTCCGCATGGCCTCCGACCCGGTGAACAGACCGGGATAGTCGCCCGTATTCTGATTGCTGTAGCTATTGGTGGCTCCCGTCTGGGGGATCGTGCTCGCCGCCACGTCGGTGCGGTACGCGGAGCCGGCCCATGCCGCCGCCGTCCATGCCGACAAGGCGTTACCGTTGCCTGAGCTGTCGGCGACACCCGGGTCGAATACTCCGTCGCCCGTGGTATGGAGGACCATGGCGTCCGCCGGTCCTTCCTCGAATCGCCAGTAGGCAACCGTCGCGCCCATGGCGAGGGCCGACTGCCACACCAACACTCCAACTACCGCGCCGACGACAGACTGTCTTAGTCTTGAGATTTGCATCCCTCACCTCGTTTTCCCAAAGACAACAACTGATCCACGCGAAACCGAATCCACATGCCGACGTGCTCCCATGACCCGCGCATCCGCCTGTCCGGCGGAAGTCGACGACCGTCTTCAGACGCTGACCGAAGCCATCAGCGGTGGCAACCGCCGTCGAGAAACGAGCGTCGATGCGGGCCGTGGCCCATCCCAGAATCCGGGGTTCTCGACCCGTTCCCAGGAGCAGACACCCGCGGTTGGGCGTCACGCAGCAGGTCACTACCCGCATCGACACGTGTGTATGAGCTCTCAGAATACCGCCCGGGGTCCTCGCACCCCCCGGGCCGGCGACAGAGGCCGTTACTTCGATGCTCGCCTTCGTCCGAAAGCGAGGGCGCCGAAGAGGGCCAGAGCGATGAGCGAGCCGGGCTCTGGGGCGTACAGGAATTCGTTGACGCCCAAGGCCGAATCCGAGATGCGGACCTCGTCGATGAAGCCATAGGCCCGATCGCCGTGGCCACCGGCATACATACCGCGACCGACCGTCCAGGTGCCAGCCACCCAGTCACCGCCTGATCCCAGTCCTGCGGTTAGGGCGGTGTTGGTGCTGCCGCTGGTGGTCATGTCGGTCGAAACGAGCAGTTTGTAGCCGCCGCCGGCATCGACATCGTTCAGATAGAGGGACAGCTTCTGGCCGTCGCTGACCGCGGCCATGTGATACCAATGCCCCGCAGCGCTGTCCGGATACGCAAAGCCGGCGACCGCGCCGGCGGCCGAGATGGCTTCGTGCCAGAAGCCCTGGACGTCGCAGAACTTGACCGCGACGGCGTTATCCGGAATGATCTGGAAGTACAAGGCAGCCAAGTCACCATTGATGGTTGCCGTCCCCCGGCTGTCGCGCCCGATGATGGTGCGGTAGCCGCCGTTCTCCGGCATAAAGGATGCCTCTACGGTGAAGGCCGAAGGGGTCATGGTCCGCATCGATTCCGATCCGGTGAACATTCCGGGGTAGCCGCCGGTGTTCTGAACACTGAAGTTGTTGGCAGCGCCCGTCAGGCGGACGGTACTGGCGGCCACGTCGGTGCGATATGCCTCGCCAGCCCAGCCCTCGGCCGTCCATGCCGACAGGTCGTTGCCGTTGCCGGAGTGATCCACCACCGTCGGTTCGAAGACGCCGTTGCCGAGGGTATGGGCGACCATCGCGTCCGCCGGCCCTTCCTCAAACCGCCAATACGCGACGGTCCCTCCCACTGCCATACCTACTTGGCAGACCAGGACCGCGACCATCGCGCCCAAGATAAAGCGCCCAGTTTTTGACACTTGCATCTCTCACCTCGCACCAAAGGAAATGACTCTGAACACCTGTGGAATAGACATCCACACACGCACTTCCATGATACCGGATCGCCCCGTCCTGTCAAGTGGGAACAGAACCGGAAACACGGAGCGGGTCCTTGCCTGCCAGCCGCTCGTGTCGCGCCCCCCGGTGAATCAGAGCACGCCGATTGTCCCGCCTGCAGGGGCCGCCACGGGGCACCAGGGCGTCATCTGAGGGTCTCTGGGGCCTTTTCACGGTCGCCTGGGTTCACCGGGGCAGGACTTCAATCGCTTGTATAGTGGCCTCTGCCTTGTCTGTACCTTTGAAGTGAATATCGATTGTACCGTGAGCCGGGCGCACCTGGGGTACCGAAATCGTGTGGGCCCGGAAGGTGCCCCCGGCGGCCTTGGCCACGCTGAGCTCGTGCGTCACCTCCCGACCATTCACGGTGGCGGTCACCGTGTTCCCAAGGTTGGTGTCAGCCAGATGCAGAACCACCTCGTATTCGCCCGGCCCCACGGTCAGGTTGAGCCAGTAGTCCTTGCCGTGCAGGCCGTATCGGTAGATTTCGGGGTCGGCCGTGCCCGCGATGTGGATGCTTCGTCGGTTGACGAAGGAAGCTTTGAGGAAGGCGTCCACTCCGTGACCCGACCGAATGACATATTCCAGTCCCGGCCGCCAAGCATTCCCCTTCGAGTCCAGGTAGTCCTTGCGCCCCGTGTAGCCGAAGATCATGCGTTGCGGTCCGGTGGGTCCCTCACCCTCACCGAACGGAGCGGCGCCCTCCGCGACAGTGGACTGGATGGCGTCGATTCCCACCTCGGCGCCCTTGGATTGGGGGTTGCCCTTGCCAAGGGCAACGACATGGAGTGCATGCCGCCCACTGGTCAAGCCTCCGCGGGCGTACAACTCCTGGCGGTTCCTTGGCTCTGGGGTCCAGCAATCAACGAAGGTCAGCTGCTTGACACCATCGAGGTACACTTCGGCGAGCCCTCCTTTCGGGCCGGTCGCCCCGGTCAGGCGCACCTGATTACCCACGAAGGAGCACGTGGCGGTCGCGCCGGCGGATGTGGCGACGTGCAAGGTGGCGCTCCGGGCCTGGTCGTGTTTGACGGGCGTCCAACTGCCGTGGTATACAAGGCCATCATCTTCGAGCACTTCCTGGGCGTCATCGCCGGTGATCACGAGTTTCCTCAAGCCGTCGTGGCGGACATTCACGAGGCAGTCGCCGCTGGGCAGGGTGGTCAGAGTGTATCCGTTCTCATTGAGGTCATTCCGCTGACGGAGGATCTTGCCATCAGCCGTGATCTGGGCGGGCTTGAACGCCAGACGGAGCATATCAACGCACTTCGCGGGAGCGTCGAAAGTCGTGTAGTTGACAAGGCCCTTGTCATACACCACCGAGGTCACCACGGATCCGCAACGGACGATGTGGCTCTCCCGGGCGGGGGCAAAGATATCCGGCCGGCAAGCCATGGCCTTGAAGATCTGGCACATCGGCCAGGGATGGGCCAGGTTCAGCCACTCGGCGGCTGCAACGACGTTGCCTGTCAAGCCATCCTTAACGACACCCTCAATGGTGCTGTCGTAGGTAGCCATGAGGAGCATTCGCCGGCCGACCTCGCGCGCCCAATCATCGTCAGCCATTTCCCCATAGGCCAGGAACGTCGGGGCATAGGTGTACTGGTTATAGGACAGTGATGTTCCACAGCAGACAAACGACTCGGGAAACGCCCATGCTCCGCTGTACATGTCGCCTCGCGAGACGGGATCGGCACAGTTGCGGCTGAAGACCAGCGACAGGACGTTCCGAACATCGGTTCGCCAATTGGGGAAAGCGTCCGGATGGCTCAGGAAGTAGTCACACATCCAGACCACGCCGCCTGAGTACCAATCGCCCTCAACATCCCAGTAGTGCCGTCCCCAGGCCTCGTTATCTGTCCAGTGAGGCAGGACGTGTTCTGTGAGGAAGCGCCGGGCCGCATCACGAGCCCTGACGATCGAGCCATCCTTGCCTGTGTGCCCGCCATCAATCACAGCATCCAGGAATTCGCCGATCAGGGCCGTGCCCCCGGTGAGCTCATCCGACCAAAGCATGTGCTCGGGGCTCATGTAGCGGCTCCACGGCGGCAGATCCGGCCGGGTGAGATTGCACTTTTGGGCCAGCACATCGCCCCAGTGTCGGGCGGCCTGGAGGTAGCGTTCGTTGCCGGTCAGCTTGTATGCCCGGATCACCTCGATGCCCAGATAGGCACAGAGGTCGAGCTGATTGGGGACGTTCGGATCGGCCCTCTGGTAGCCGACGCCCTTGGTCGGCGTGCTGATCGGGAAGTGCGGCCAGGGATGGTCCGGTCCGGTCAGGCAGTGATCGAGGATGTAGTCAACGGTGAGCGGAACGTACACGAACGCCATGGGGTCACCGTTGTACTGATAGTAGGCGGTCAGCCCTTGGATAATGCTGTAGGCTCGCTGACTCAGGTCGCCGCACATCCACGGATCCGTCGGTGGAATCGAGATGGTTCCGTCTTCGGCAATGCTCCAGTGGGTGTTGTATACGATGTGCGGAGCCGCGATGACTGCCTTCCCGGCATCGGTCCAGGGATAGCGCTTGTAGATGTCGGCGGCGATCCTCAGACGTGCGTCGAGCTGGCCGTTCCGCCCTTGGTGCCAGGGGGCGATGACGCCGTTGCCGTCTTCGACGACCGAGTGAGCATAGTACTGCTTCAGCGCCTCGGCCGCCGGAGCCACAGCAGCATCCGTTAGCATCATGAATGCGCCGGCCAGCAAACCGCCCGCCGCGGCCCAGCGACTCCGCATTCGATTGTCCCGGCGCACTCTGGGCTCGAGACCCAGCACCTGCTTGCGGCGCCCCCTCGTCCTGCGACCGTCCATAGCTTCTCCTGATCGGATCGTGTTCCAGGCCAGCGAAAACGCGAATCGTGCCGCCAGCGCTCCTGCCGGCTCCAGCGCAAGGGCACCTCGACCTTGTGAATCAGCTCATACAAGGCAAGGGCCTCCTTGTCCACCCCCGCCTGCAAGACCCTTGCGACGATCGTGAGACGAGTGGCCTTGACCCGATAGCCTCTCACTCAGATCGTGTCCTTTCAAGCGTGTCGGGATGGGATCTTCCTCCACTCGCCCTGGCCGGACAGAAACAGCGTCAACTGAGCGTAGGATTTGGCTGGTCGTGCCGGGAGATTGCCGGGGACAAACTGTTAACACGATTCGTGGAGCCAGCCGGATTGACGGCCGAGGAAGGAACTCGGGCGGCGATCAGGACTGAGCCAGGCAGGGAACCTGTCACCGATCCCTTCCTCCGATCGCCACAGCTTCTGACGAGACCGGGACGGCACGCGAGGACGTCGGCAGCGTGAAGGGCAGGCGAGGGCTCGAGGACTTCAGGAAACGAACTGCCCCGGCTCGGACAGTTGATCCGGCCGGGGCAGTGTCTCATGTTTGACTGACCACCTCTCGCTTCGCGCGAATTGCGGTCATGCCATCCGTCGCTTGACCCATCCGACGAGGCCGAGACCCAGCATGCCGAGTCCGAGGGCTGCCGGAGCAGGAACGGGGGCCAGGTAGATCTGATCCTGAGCCTTGTAGGCAACGTCGCCGACATGGCTCACCCAATTGCCCTGGCTGTCCTGGGTCATTCGCCAGGTGTTGAGGACGCGCACATTGCCAATCGTCATCCAGTTCGCGGTGGTTGCCTCATTCACCCACGCCTGAGCAAGGGCCTGCTGTGTCGCGTTGAGCGTCACGTTCTGGAACGACTGCGTGAAATCAGCCCCGCCTTCTTGCTCCAGGGCCCAGATGACGCGCTGCAGCGCACCTGCAGTCTGGGCGCGATTCAGACCGTTGACCAGCGTGTTTGTGTAGGCGTATCCGTTGAGCACGCCCTTGGCGAACTGGGTGTACAGGTAGGCGGTCCGGGTATCCAGGTTGTCACCGTACAGCTTCCCACCGTTAATGGCATGTGAGCCCGAGCCTTCGGCGCCGACGACACCGGTCAACTCGTCGATGCTTGTCGTGCTCATCACGATATCCATCGGCGACTTGATGGTCTCACCGGCTTCGAGGCAGAATGACTGGAAGGACGGAGCGGTGCCCGCCTGATCCTTGACCGCGGAAGCGTAGGCACTGGTGTCGAGCGACAAGCCGGGTGCTATAGCGGCCTTACTGATGGTGAACTCACCACCGTTGCCGACGTACTTGCCGCTGACCCGGGTCCACACTGCTCGCCCGACGTAAATATCCGCCGAGGCGACTGCGGCCGCCAAACCGAATGACAAGAAGACCATTGACCATTTGAGCTTGTTCACTGCTTCTTCCTCCCCAGCGATTACTCGCTGCAAACCCGCGTATCGATGGTTTGCCGACACGCCTTGTTCACCAACCCACCCTTCCTGACGGGACAAGAGTCCCCGACGAAGGGACCTCCACACAATACGACACCCGGGCCGGATTTCCGGCCGATGCCGGATGCCATCTCATCATTGTTTTTGCTGCGTCGACCGAACGGTCTGCTACCCCCCCGGGCAGGCGACCATGAGGTGTTCCGCGTCATCTGAACGCGGTCCCCCGCGACTCAACATGTGGGATTGTACCCCCCACCGGTATCAGTTTCAAGATTCTAAAAGAAGTTTTATAAGGTCCTATACGCCATGTAGAAGTGCATTATCGGCCGGTCGCCGCGAGCCAGGCAACGAGGAGCAGCTACGTCGACCACGGCCTGGATCCTATCGGACCGAGGCCGGTCGCGCCCCATTGCTCGGTGTGGAGAAACGACCAGGTGGGCTCGGGTTATGGGCGGATAGGACCAAGGTGCCGGTTCGCGCGGGCACCGCCGGCCCCGCCGACGGGCTGGGCGATCGGGATCCCCGGAACTGCGTCAACGTGCTCTCCTGCTCGCCGAGCACGAGTTGTCGACCGGGGGGAGAACAAACGGAGCGACCGGGCGAAAAGCAACCACGGGCAGAGCACGCAGGCGGGTGGAAGAAGAACCACCCCGGCTGGCCCAGAAGACCCGCCGGGGTGGTTGTCACATCAATCGGGAAACAGCAGATTGTGGGGTTGCGACGAAGAAGTCTCCGGTCTTGGGCGGTCCGCCTTGGTTTAATCCGTCGCGGCGGGCGGCGTGTTGCCGCCTGGCCCGACGATGGTCAAGCCCGCCCGGTCGTGAACGTCGAAGACTGTTCCGACACGCCCCTCTCAGGACACTCAGGCCATCCGCCGCCTAACCCAGCCGACCAAGCCGAGGCCCAGCAGGCCGAGCGCAATCGCACCCGGAGCAGGAACGCAGACCAGCATGCTCTGGCGAAGATGCGTCCCATCCTGAGCGATCTTGTCGTAGTTGCTGCCCAGGTTGTCGACGTTGCCGTCGGCGGCGGTGTAGTAGAGGTTCATCACTTGAACCCGCGATCCGGCGTAGTCACCGCTGCCTACTGCTGCCAAGGCCGCTGCCTCCAGGGCTGCCGCCAGTCCGGACACCGAGCCGACTTCCTGCTCGATGTACCAGATAGCCGCCTGAAGAGCCTGCTCTGATGCCAGATTACCATTGGTATACGTATAAGCGCCGTAGGTCCCTGCGAGCAGACCGTTGGCGAACTGCTCATAGAGCCAAGCCGTCCGCACGTCGAGCGGGTCAGGATTCGGCCCGCCGCCGCCCAGCACCGCTTGGTTGCTCAGAGCGACTCGATAAATCCGCCCACTGCTGAAGTACTCGTTCTCTTCAAGGCAGAACGTCTTGAAGCTTGACCCGACAGGGCGCCCAAGAATCGGCGAACCCGGTTGAGCAGCCCAGCCGTTCGAGACCTGGGCGGCGAACGGTCCTTGTGATCCGTAAGGTGTAGTGACCTTGACGAACATGTCAGCCCACGCGCCCGAAGCGAGCAGGCCCACGATGGCCATGGCGGCCACAGCTTTAATCGTCGTTCTCATCGTTCTTCTCCTCTCGATTCCTCATTCTCCCTGCTATGCCCGAGGGCGACAGGGATACAGTCGTTTCTTCCGGTTTTTCTAACAGGGTGCACGACCCGCGCACCAGTGGGCCCCATTGCATCCGTACGACGGTGCTTGGGAGAGAGAAACGTTCAGGGAATCGAAGGAGGGCCACGAGGGACACAAATCGGGGCAAGATGCTGCGAAACAAAGCGACTGGGAAGTACCCAGGCGATTGGCGGCCTTGGCTGGTGATCTCGGAACGACGCAGCGACGGCGTCCATCACGAAGGCTGGTAATGCACTCCACCTGCCATCTGAGGAAACGTCAACATCGCAGCCAACCGGGGAGAGGCCGTAGCACCAGGCAGGGAAACCTCCGAACTGCAAGCCTCGAGCGGCTCGCAAGCCTCGAAGACTTGCCAGACCTGCCAAGCCCGTCAGGGCGAGGGCCGAGCTACTCGGTGGCGGCGGCAATTCAAGGACGCCGCCATCGGGGATTCCGCTGTCGCCCGGGGCATTAAGTCCCTCGGCGGTGGCTGGCGGACCCAACTCATCGGGAGAGTGCCGTCCTTCGCCAGATTGGTTTTCAGGACCAGAGCGACTCGGTGAACCGCCCGTCGAGAAGGCGTGACGCGAGATACGGGCCCACTCGGAGGGAATGAAAGGCCAACCGCGGGCGCTGGGCGCGGTCCCGTAAGCCGCCCCTCCCACCTGGAGGGTCGAGGCCGGTGAAGCGTGAGCGGTCAGAGCGAGAGCGACGACCACGTCGGCCTGGACGGCGGCAGCCCCCCACGTGAGCGCGCAAACGCAAGCGAGACAGAGTGTCCTGGCTTCTTTCACCGCACCCTCAAACATCATCCACGGGAGCTTAGGCCTGCTCCCCTCCAAAGGTGTCGCGGAAAACCTGAGTCCGGTACAGAGCTCGGGTCGTGATCCTGCAACACATTTCATTCTAGCAGACGCCGAACCGTCTGCCAAGCGCAAATTCAAGTTTCTCTGGCTTCGAGGTCGGCAAGCGATCCATTTGACCTCCAGGACTGGAGAAGACGATCTGCCGGGCCGCGGAAGACACTGCCGTCGGGGGTTGCTTCGGAAGTTATCCGGGCCCACCAGTGCAACCATGACGTCCACAACACACTGCGCCGTAAGGGGTTGCAGAAGACCCAGGATCTTACGTTCCCGATCAGTGAGGTTTTATCGGGCGCAACAGACGACCCATGCCCACGGGGCTACCCCGCAGGCACGGGTCGGATTCTAGACGGGCCGGTAATAGCGCCAGCCTACGTTGGCCTCCCAAGTCCGGAGTTCCTGAGAGCGAGCCGGTTGCTGAGTCGCCGCCCGAGTCCTGCGGCTCCCTTCAGGCTCGTCGCTCATATTCCCCGGTTCTGCATCTCCCCTCGGCACTTGGGGGGAGCATTCGTCGTGGCACCCAGGCCTACGACATGTCCTCACGCCATCCGCCGTCGGGCCCAGGCAATCAAGCCGAGGCCACACACGCCGAGGGCGATGGCGCCCGGGGCGGGCACACAGATCAGATGGCTCTGCACGTCATCAGCATACCATTTCTTCGTCTGCCAATCCTGGTGGAGCCTCCAAAGGTTGAGGACCCAAGCACAACCCGTGGAGTTGCCAGTACCGGCCGCGGCGATCGCCGCGTTCTTCAACATCGCGTTGCCGGTCACACCCTCGCCCTCGAGCTCCCAAATCGTGTCGCGGATGTCAATGTTCGTGTAAGGCGAGGAAACGGTCCCTTTGCCGATGTTGCCCTTGATGAACTCGCAATAGATCCACCCTGCGGCGGCCGACAATGGGTCACCTGAAGCCGTGGTCCCATTTGTGCCGGAGTAGGCAACACGATCGACGCTTGCATAGTATTTGTCGCCGGGATGGAAGGTCACACCTCCCTCGACACAGAACGTCTTGAATGAAGTCGTGCCCCACCCGGGCAAACTGCCATCCACTACGGTCACCGGATAGGGAGGGGTGCTTGGACCCCCACCTATCGAGACCTTGGCAACTGCCGTCAAATTGACGGTCACTCCCCCCGGTCCTGGCTGAGTCCATGTAAAGGGGATATCAGTCCAAGCGGCCACCGCCGGCGAGGCGAAGAGAGCCAAGCCGGCCAAAACGACCGCTGTCTTCAACAACCTTGTCATATGAGGTCTCCATTTGACCCTTTCGGGTCATGTGGCCCACAACTGGTCGATGTGGAGCCACCTCTTGTGACTCTGCTGCAACACTCAAATCTACGAAAAGGGGAAATCGACACGTTGCCGTGAGAGCGAAGATCCAGCCCCTGCTGAGCACGGGCCGATCCGCCCCAGAGTCAGGCTGGAGGACCGCGCGGAAGGACCGACAGGACAGCGCATTGAGACGTGATGCGACAACCGAAATTCCAAACGACTCGAACGCTTGGGCGCGCGGTCGTCAGGCATTGACTAGGTAACGCTCCCTGCAGCAGGATCCGAACGATCTGGGGTGTGTCCAGCGGACCATCCACGCTCTGCTGGAGAGACTGAACACTCAGCCATTCCGAGACGCCGCCGATGTGCCATTGCCGAGCGGAGCGGGCGACCTGCACCCCAGCCACGCCCAACAAGCCCGCGAGGGCCAGAGAGGCGCTGCCGGGAGGAGGCGGGGCTTCCCGTATGACTGAGCCCTGGCTGTCCTCCAGGCTGCCCAACTGCCCCCCCAGCCGAAGAGACTTGGCGACCTCTATAGGAGAACACGGAGAACCGCATAAGGCAGGGCTAGTCTGCAGGCGAACGAAGTCGAGGGCTCCGGCAGTGCCAAGCAGCGGCGAACTCGAGACTGAGGTTTCGTGGCGATTAGGGGCACTCGCAGGCGAAGCAGTGGCACGCTCGGAAGCGGCGCCACCTCGCGGGGCCATGTCGGCAATGGCCGTGCCAACGGCCAATGCCAAGGCAAGCGGAACCGATATGTGGATAGATCGCTTCATCGCCCGTCCACCTGGACGAAACACACCACGTCAGCCTTTTCCCCTCCTACTACCACCCCGGCCCACTGCGGATGGCCCGCGGACCGATAACTACACCTTTCCCCGTACTGCAAGATAGTTGCTGTGTATGGACTTGTCAACTGAAAAAAGCGCATCTATCGAGAAAAGGGCGCCCAAGATGCGTCCCCAGTTTCGGGAATCGAGGCTGACGTTATTCCGTCAGGCCGCACAATGTCCCACTGTCAAGACATCTGCGGGATGGATGGTCCCCTGATTCAGCGGTTCCTGATTTGGCTGCAACTTGTGCCCCTACAAAGGGTTTGGTCTCAGGAAGCTCGCTAAGAGGGCTGGTTTTGCCGGGGAGACTGCTGTCTCTGCTCCCCACAATCAACTGACTCACGAAAACAAGTACACCACCCCCACAACCGTGGTCGATAAATCGCTAGACGCGAGGGACCACGGATGGAATCCCTTTGCACATCGGGGCTTAGATGGATGGGTGGACTCATGCGTAGGTTGCAACGGTCGGCGATGTGGGTGGCGCGAAGACGGACCCCAGGGACTTGGCAGTACCTCGGGAGGGCCTGCGGTGAACTGAGCGCCTTGTCTGCCATGATCGTCTTTGGGCTGGCGTGCGTAGTGAACTCAGGCTGCCATGATGACCGGATCAGCGTCCACGAGTTCCTGGCCATGGAACAGGCACAGCCCGGCACGCAGGCCATTTCCGCTTCTGAACAGGCCATCGCTGCCAGCCAGCCGGCCAAGCCGGTGACGATACCAGGTCTGGAGCCCTGGGCCACTGGACCCTACACGGTGGGGCCGGATGACGTGTTGGCCATCACGGTGGCCGGTCTCGAGGCGGCCAGTCTCCCTCCGGCTTATCAGACCCGGGTTAACCAACAGGGCCAGATCAGGCTCCCGTCGATCGGTGCTGTCCCGGTGGCCGGTTTGACGCTTGACCAACTCGAAGCCCGCATACTGGAGAAGTACGCAGGCAAGATCCGCGACGCAGAGACGCAGATCACAGTTACGGCCGAGGTCAAGGTCTACGGCCCGATCAGCGTCACCGTATTTGGAGACCTTTACCGGGCGAGCAACGCGCAGTTCCAGCAAGTGGAGCTGCGTCATGACCGAGCCAGTGTTTTGCAGGCGATTCAGAGTGCCGGCGGCTTCCAGGAGTTTGGGGGGCGCGTCACGCTGATTCCGGCCAGGAACCCTGGTCAGCCGGTCCTGTTTGACCTCAGCAACCGAGCGGACCTGGTGCGAGCGGCGAAGCCTGGCACGATAGACCAAGCTGACCTGCTGATCGTCGACAACCGGCCGAACCAAGCGATCTACGTATACGGTCTCGTGAACATCCCGGGGCCGATCGCGATGCCGCGGGGCGCGACCATGTCCGTTCTTCAGACGATCGGTGCGGCCGGTGGTCCGCCGCTGGCGTTTGAGCCCAGGGAGGCCACGCTCATGCGCCGGAAATCTGCCGGCGAGGTCGTGCGGGTCAAGCTCAATCTCGACAAGATCAAGGAAGGCAAGGACCCGGACATCGCCTTGGCGGCGGGCGACGTTCTCGTCGTACCGCACAACGCGGCGACCCGTATCGAGGAGTACATCAACCGCGCGTTCCAGCCGAGAATTGGGGTGGGCATCGACACGACGTACAATCCGTGGACGCTGTACTATCTGAGGAAGAGCGCCGAAATCGGCGGGCAAAACGGCAACTACTTCAACTCGTTAACCAACCTGCTGCAAACCGGCGCCATCACGCCGTTGCCGACGGGAACGACGACGGCTGTGCCATAGCCCCGGGCGGTGTTGTTGCACCCGCTTAAAGGCACAATGCTCTGCCTTCAGGTGCAGATCCTGCGGAAGAGACGACCCGTCTTGGATAATGGGTGTGCTTATTCCGACGGGCCGGATCGGCGTGAGGTCCCGCTCGCGATAGCCTGACTTGCCCACTGGGGGGAGTCGTTCGCGGAGAGGTGAGGGTCCTATGATCGCGTATTCTCGATTGGGATCGGAAGACGCATGCGCACGACGTGCCGACCATATTCAGTCCCTGAGCATGAGTTAGACGCCGCACGATCTTGTCGTTCAGAACAGGGTGAGGACGACACGGGTCGCGCGCCGTCCTCAGGCGAGCTGATTCACGTCCTCTTCCAGAACCAAGTAGCTCTCATTCCCGACGCGGTGGCTGTCGTTTTCGATGGCCGATCGGTGACGTACGCGGAGTTGAACCGGAAGGCCAACCAACTAGCTCGCCATCTACGGGGACTTGGTGTCGGTCCGGAAGTGCGGGTCGGCATTTGCGTAGAGCGTTCTTTAGAAATGGTCGTCGGCCTACTGGGCATCCTCAAGGCGGGCGGAACATACGTTCCCCTCGACCCGGCCTATCCACAAGAGCGACTCCGGTTCATTCTCGAGGACACCGCAGCCCCGGTGGTCGTGACACAGAGTACCCTGGCGGAACGTCTGCCAAGTTACCGAGGTCAAGTTGTCCACCTAGACCGCGACGCGGCCACGATTGCGGCTTGTTCCTGCGATTCCTTTGCCGAGGAACGAGCAACCGCATCCAATCTCGCCTACGTCATCTACACTTCGGGTTCGACCGGTCGCCCCAAGGGGGTGGCCATCGAGCATCGCAGCACGGTCGATCTACTCCGTTGGGCGCGCACGGTTTACTCACCGGGTGAGCTGGCCGGCGTCCTCGCTTCGACTTCGGTGTGCTTTGATCTGTCCGTGTTTGAGCTGTTTGTGCCGTTGAGCTGGGGCGGGACGGTGATTCTGGCGGAGAACGCGCTGGCTGTCCCGAGCCTGCCAGAAGCCTCGCGGGTCACACTGATCAACACCGTGCCGTCGGCCATGGCGGAACTGCTTCGGCTGCAGGGCGTACCTGCCTCGGTGGGCACGGTCAATCTGGCCGGTGAGCCCCTGACCGCCCAATTGGCGGACAGCATCTACGCTCTGGGCACGGTCGGCAAGGTCTACGACCTGTACGGTCCATCGGAGGACACGACCTACAGCACGTTCGCTCTGCGGAAACCGAGCGGCAAGGCGACGATCGGCCAAGCGATCGCGAACACATCGGTCTATATCCTGGACGAGCGCGGCCACCCCGTGGCGATCGGCACGCCGGGGGAGTTGTTCATCACCGGCAACGGCCTCGCCCGCGGGTACCTCGATCGTCCGGACCTGACTGCGGAGCGGTTTGTTCCCGACCCGTTTGCGGGCAAGAGTGGAGCCCGCATGTATCGGACGGGGGATCTGGCGAGGTTTCTACCCGACGGGAACATTGAGTTTCTCGGCAGAATCGACCACCAAGTCAAGATCCGGGGTTTCCGCATCGAGTTGGGCGAGATCGAGTTCCAGCTTCGGGAGCACGAGAGCATTCTCCAGGCGGTGGTCGTGGGCCACGGCGCCGCAGGCTCTGACATGCAACTGGTAGCGTACGTCGTGCCAAAGAACGGCCTCCCGATTGATGTGGCTGAGCTTCGACGACACCTGAAGGATCGCTTGCCGGAGTATATGGTTCCAGCGTTCTTCGTTGGACTGACGGCGCTGCCGCTCTCCCCCAACGGGAAGCTGGACCGCAAGGCCTTGCCGGCTCCCGACGCCAGCCGGCCGCAAACGGGGCGTCCTTATGCACCTCCACGCAGCCCGCTGGAGGATCTCCTGGCCAGCATCTGGCAGCAAGTTTTAGGCCTGGAGCGTATCGGCATCGACGACGACTTCTTCGAACTGGGCGGGCATTCGCTGCTGGCGACCCAGGTCGTCTCCCGGGTCCGCGGGCTCTTGCAGGTCGAGCTCCCCTTGCGGGCCCTGTTCGAGTACCCCACCATTGCCAGGCTTGCGGAGAGAGTCCAGGCGGCCCAGACCCAACCTGAGCTCGCATCCTGTCCGATTGAACAGGTCCGGCGCGACCGACCTCTCGTCCTCTCGCTTGCCCAGCAGCGGCTGTGGTTCTTGAACCAGTATGAATCGGATCGGTCGGTGTACAACCTGCCCTCGGCCGTCCACTTGAAGGGTCCGCTGAGAGTCGATCTGCTGAGCCGGGCCCTGGAGCGGATCGTGGAGCGGCACGAATCCCTGCGAACCACCTTTGACGCGGTCGAGGGTGAACCCGTTCAGGTGATTCATCCGCCGCCGTGCGTGGATCTGCCGTTGGAGGACTTGTCCGGCCTGGAAGCGGAACAGCGGGCCCACGAGGCCCAGCGATGGGCTGCGGAGGAGGCCCGCCAGCCCTTTGATCTGGTGTGTGGCCCGTTGTTGCGGGCACGGCTGCTGCGGCTTTCGGCCGAGGAGCACCTTCTGCTGCTGACCATGCATCACATTGTCTCCGACGGCTGGTCGATGGGCACTCTCCTTGACGAGTTGAAGGTCTGGTATCGATCTTTGTGCCGCGGAGAGGAGGCCGGGCTTCCAGCCCTTGCGGTGCAGTATGCCGACTATGCGGTCTGGCAGCGGAAGTGGCTGCAGGGGGAGGTGCTGGAGAGACAACTCGCCTACTGGCGTGAGCGGCTGGCCGGTGCCCCGGCCCTGCTGGAGTTGCCGACGGACCGGCCACGTCCCGCATTGCAGAGCTACCGGGGCGCATGGCACCGTTTCGTCATTCCCCGAGCTCTCGCCGAAGCCCTGAAGACGCTGAGCCGGCAGGAGGGGGTAACGCTGTTCATGACCCTGCTGGCGGGGTTCCAGATCCTGCTTTACCGCTACAGTGGCCAGACCGACATCGTGGTGGGTTCGCCGATTGCGGGGCGGAACCGATCGGAGATCGAACATCTGATTGGTTTCTTCGTGAACACGCTGGTGTTACGCACCGACCTGTCGGGTCATCCGAGCGGTCGCGAGCTGCTCGGACGCGTCCGGGAGGCGGCCCTGGGAGCATACACCCATCAGGATCTGCCCTTCGAGAAACTGGTCGAAGAGCTCAATCCGCAGCGGAGTCTGAGCCACGCCCCCCTGTTCCAGGTCATGCTGGTGCTGGAGAACACGCCATCCGCGCACGAGCAGATGCCGGGCCTCGAGGTGTGGGCGGAGGACATTCACAGCGGCACCTCGAAGTTCGATCTGCTGATGTCGCTGGCCGAGACGTCCGAGGGACTGGCCGGAACCGTTGAGTACAACACGGACCTGTTCGACGTCCAGACAATCCAACGAATGTCGCAGCATTTCCTGCACATCCTCGAGGGACTGGTGGACGACCCCGCGCGGTCGATTGTGTGCCTGCCGATATTGGGGCGGACTGAACGTGATCAGATCTTGGCCAACTGGAACTCTACCGAGCAGCGGTTTCCGGACGGACAGTGCGTCCATCAGTTCTTTGAGCAGCAGGCTACAGTCACACCTGACGCGGTGGCGGTGGCCGTTGGGAATCGGTCGCTGACCTACGCGGAGTTGAATCGGCGGGCAAACGGACTAGCTCATCACCTGCAGGAGCTTGGCGCCGGCCCTGATGTTCCCATCGGCATCTGCCTGGAACGCTCGCTTGAAATGCTCATTGGTCTGCTGGCCATTCTCAAAGCGGGCAGTGCGTATGTTCCGCTGGATCCGGCGTACCCACGCGAGCGATTGACCTACATGCTCGCGGACAGCAAGATGCCTGTTCTGGTCACACAGGCAAGCCTGGCCAACACCCTGCCGACGGACGAACACCAAGTCGTCATACTCGACGAGGACTGGCAGGATAGGCTTGCCGGGTTCACGGAAAACGTTCAATCCGATGTTTCGCCTGACAACCTCGCTTATGTGATCTACACCTCGGGTTCGACGGGCATGCCCAAGGGTGTGGCCATGGCTCATCGAGCGCTCTGCAATCTCATCTCATGGCAGTCGGGCGCGATCCGACTCGTGGGAAGATGCCGCGTACTCCAATTCGCCCCGATCAGTTTCGACGTGTCCTTTCAGGAGCTGTTCTCAACCTGGGCGTCGGGCGGCACGATAGTCCTGATTCAGGACGATGCTCGATTGGACCCGACACAGCTTCTAAAAGTACTGGCCGAGCAGGACATCGCGAGGGTGTTTCTTCCTTGTGTCGCCCTCCGACAGCTGGCGGAAGCAGCCGCTCACCGCGCGGCTTTGGCGCTCCACCTGACAGAGGTGATCACCGCGGGGGAACAGCTGCAGATCACCCCGGCCATTGCGGACCTCTTCCGTCTGCTGCCGGACTGCAGGCTGCACAATCACTACGGTCCGACGGAGGCACACGTGGTGACCGCGCACACGCTTGGGCCCTCGCCGGCCGGCTGGCCGGTACTCCCTCCTATCGGCCGCCCCATATCCAACACCGCCATCTACATCCTTGATCCCAACCTGCAGCCCGTACCCATCAATGTGGTGGGAGAGCTCTACATCGGTGGTGCGGCGCTGGCCCGCGGGTACTTGAACCGTCCGGAGTTGACCGCGGAGAGGTTCATCCCCGACCCCTTTGGCAATCCTGGCTCACGGCTCTACCGGACGGGCGACCTGGCCCGCTACCTGCCGGACGGGGTCATTCACTTCCTCGGAAGAACCGACCACCAGGTCAAGATCCGCGGATTCCGCGTCGAACTGGGCGAAGTAGAAGCGATTCTCGCCACGCATACCGCGGTGCGAGCGTGCGTTGTCGTGGTGCGGGAAGATGCGTCGGGAAGCAAGCGGCTGATCGCCTATATTGTCCCGGCAGACACCCGCCAGCCGCCAGCTCTCGAGGATCTTCGTGGTTTTCTCAAGGCTCGGCTACCAGAGCACATGATTCCCTCCACCTTCGTGCTTGTGCCTGCCATGCCCTTGACGCCGAGCGGGAAGGTCAATCGCAGGGCCCTGCCGGCTCCCGACGCCGGCCGTCTGCACACCCGGCGAGAGTTCACAGCACCACGCAACCTCCCAGAGGACCTCTTAGCCAGCATCTGGCAGCAGGTTTTAGGCCTGGAGCGTGTCGGCATCGACGACGACTTCTTCGAACTGGGCGGGCATTCGCTGCTGGCGACCCAGGTCGTCTCCCGGGTCCGCGGGCTCTTGCAGGTCGAGCTCCCCTTGCGGGCTCTGTTCGAGTACCCCACCATTGCCAGGCTTGCGGAGAGAGTCCAGGCGATGCGGGTCGGTGCCGAACAGGAGCCCCACGCCGTCCAGGCGGTTCCCCGTCAGCACCCACCGCCGCTGTCCTTTGCCCAGCAGCGGCTGTGGTTCTTGAACCAGTATGAATCGGATCGGTCGGTGTACAACCTGCCCTCGGCCGTCCACTTGAAGGGTCCGCTGAGAGTCGATCTGCTGAGCCGGGCCCTGGAGCGGATCGTGGAGCGGCACGAATCCCTGCGAACCACCTTTGACGCGGTCGAGGGTGAACCCGTTCAGGTGATTCATCCGCCGCCGTGCGTGGATCTGCCGTTGGAGGACTTGTCCGGCCTGGAAGCGGAACAGCGGGCCCACGAGGCCCAGCGATGGGCTGCGGAGGAGGCCCGCCAGCCCTTTGATCTGGTGTGTGGCCCGTTGTTGCGGGCACGGCTGCTGCGGCTTTCGGCCGAGGAGCACCTTCTGCTGCTGACCATGCATCACATTGTCTCCGACGGCTGGTCGATGGGCACTCTCCTTGACGAGTTGAAGGTCTGGTATCGATCTTTGTGCCGCGGAGAGGAGGCCGGGCTTCCAGCCCTTGCGGTGCAGTATGCCGACTATGCGGTCTGGCAGCGGAAGTGGCTGCAGGGGGAGGTGCTGGAGAGACAACTCGCCTACTGGCGTGAGCGGCTGGCCGGTGCCCCGGCCCTGCTGGAGTTGCCGACGGACCGGCCACGTCCCGCATTGCAGAGCTACCGGGGCGCATGGCACCGTTTCGTCATTCCCCGAGCTCTCGCCGAAGCCCTGAAGACGCTGAGCCGGCAGGAGGGGGTAACGCTGTTCATGACCCTGCTGGCGGGGTTCCAGATCCTGCTTTACCGCTACAGTGGCCAGACCGACATCGTGGTGGGTTCGCCGATTGCGGGGCGGAACCGATCGGAGATCGAACATCTGATTGGTTTCTTCGTGAACACGCTGGTGTTACGCACCGACCTGTCGGGTCATCCGAGCGGTCGCGAGCTGCTCGGACGCGTCCGGGAGGCGGCCCTGGGAGCATACACCCATCAGGATCTGCCCTTCGAGAAACTGGTCGAAGAGCTCAATCCGCAGCGGAGTCTGAGCCACGCCCCCCTGTTCCAGGTCATGCTGGTGCTGGAGAACACGCCATCCGCGCACGAGCAGATGCCGGGCCTCGAGGTGTGGGCGGAGGACATTCACAGCGGCACCTCGAAGTTCGATCTGCTGATGTCGCTGGCCGAGACGTCCGAGGGACTGGCCGGAACCGTTGAGTACAACACGGACCTGTTCGACGCCGACACCGTAGCGAGGCTGGTTGATCACTACCTCACGCTCCTCGAGGGCATGGCTGAATCACCCGAGCGAACCGTTAGCAGTCTTTCGCTCACGACCGCTCTCGAGCGGCGGCAACTCCTGGTCGAATGGAATGACACGGCGATCGAGTACCCGACGATCTGCATCCACGAACTATTTGAGGAGCGTTCCGCCGGTATGCCCGACGCGGTGGCGGTGGTGCACGAAGACCGGTCCATGACCTACGCGGAACTGAACCGTCGGGCGAATCAGTTGGCACACTACCTCCGAGGCTTGGGCGTAGGTCCCGAGACCTTGGTCGGCATTTGCCTAGGGCGTTCGCCGGACATGGTTGTCGGCTTGCTCGGCATTCTCAAGGCTGGCGGAGTCTATGTGCCCCTGGACCCGGCCTATCCCAGAGAACGGCTCGCCCTCATGATCGAGGACAGCCATGCGTCGGTCGTGGTGACCACGTCCGCATTCCGCGCCCAACTGGAAGCCCTTGCTGACCGTCTCGTTTGTCTTGACGAGACTTGGCCGATGATCGCCAGGGAATCCGCCGAGAATCCGGTGTGCCGGGTGAGCCCGGACAACCTAGCTTACGTGATGTATACATCCGGCTCCACCGGACGTCCGAAGGGCGTCGAGATTCCCCATCGCGGGGTGGTCCGACTGGTGAAGAATGTCCATTACTGCCGGCTTGGGCCGGAGGAAACCATTCTCCAGCTGGCACCGATCTCTTTTGACGCCTCCACCCTCGAGATCTGGGGCAGCCTGCTCAATGGTGGCCGCTTGGTCCTGTATCCCGGCGAGAAGCCCTCGCTGGATGACATCGGAGCGATGATTCGTGAGCACCGGGTCACCACCCTATGGCTTACCGCCGGCCTGTTCCATTTGATGGTGGACGAGCGTCTGAACGATCTTGGCGAGCTGCGTCAGCTTCTGGCCGGTGGAGACGTACTATCACCTCGGCACGTCCAGCGCTGCGCGGCGTCTCATCCGCAGTTGACTCTGATCAACGGCTATGGCCCGACAGAGAACACGACTTTCACTTGTTGTCACAGGATCACGGACCCCCATCTGATCGGCGAGCATGTGCCGATTGGGCGGCCCATCGCCAACACCCGCGCCTACATCCTTGACCGTCACATGAATCTGGTTCCGATGGGTGTGACCGGCGAGTTGTATGCCGCCGGTGATGGTCTGGCCCGCGGGTACCTGAACCGTCCGGAGCTGACCGCGGAGAGGTTCATCCCCGACCCCTTTGGTAATCCGGGCTCACGGCTCTACCGGACGGGCGACCTGGCCCGCTACCTGTCGGACGGGGCCATCCACTTCCTCGGAAGAGCCGACCACCAGGTCAAGATCCGCGGATTCCGCGTCGAACTGGGCGAGATCGAGTCCCGGCTTAAGGAGCAGGACGGTATTGCCGACGCGGTCGTTGTGGTCCGAGCCGACGCGTGCACTGATAAGCGGTTGGTTGCGTATCTGGTGCCGAAAGATGGTTCCCATCTGGACACCGTCCAAGTCCGGCGGTTTCTACATGATTGCCTGCCGGAGCACATGATTCCGGAGAGACTCGCCATCCTGCCCGGTCTCCCGCTCACCCCCAACGGCAAGGTCGATCGCGCGGCTCTTCCCGACCTGCTGGACACGGTCGCGGCCGGTCTCGGGCAGCTAGTCCAGCCTCGCAATGAGGTTGAGAGCAAGCTCGTTCGGTTATGGGAGGAGTTGCTCAACGTTCAACCGATCGGCGTCACCGATGACTTTTTCCAATTGGGCGGGCATTCGCTCAAGCTTGCCCAGTTGGTGGCCAGAGTGGAGGACCAGTTCAAGGTCCGGCTACCGCTGCCGGTCGCGTTCCGCGCCTCGACCGTCGAGAAGATGGCGGGGGTCATCACCACCCAGACGGTCGGCGTCGTGCCACTCCTCGTAACTCTAAAAGACTCTGGAAGCCGCCGGCCCTTGTTTATCCTTCCTGGGATCGGCGGCCACCCGTATGGATTCTCCAAGCTCGCCAGGCTGATCGACGAGGACCGTCCCATCTACGGCATGATGGCCGTAGGACTGGACGGCAGCGAGTCGCCTCCTGAGCAGGTTGAGGTGATTGCGGCGCGTTATTGCCGCGAGGTGATGGCCGTTCAGCCGGCGGGACCCTGGCTGGTACTAGGCTACTCCTTCGGCGGCCTTGTGGCCTTCGAGATGGCCCGACAGATGCAGGAGATGGGCAAATCCTTCGCGTTTCTCGGCATGCTCGACGCGGCAGCCCCTGGCTACCCGAGGCCCGTGCCCCTGGCGACGAAGATCTGCCTGCACTGGCGGCTCTTTGCGAGCCTGTCGTTGCGAGGCAAGCTGGAATATCTCGTCGAACGGGTCAAGAGCCGCACGAAGAGGATACTTCCCCAGCTTGGCTTCTATCCCTCGGAGCTGCCCTCGGAACTCGCTCGTTTCAAGAAGGCAACGCTGGGCCGATGCAATCGGGCCATGATGAAGGCCTATTACGCCTATCGGCCACAACGGATCGACCACAATCTGATCGTCTTCCGGGCGGCGATCCCACCGGCTTGGGCAGCCACGCTGTTTGATGATCCCAGGATGGGCTGGGAGGCATGGACGAACGGGAAGGTCGAGGACCACGAGGTGCCCGGTGACCACCTAGGGGTTCTTCAGGAGGGTGCGAATCTCCCGGTCCTGGCAGCAACAATCAACAAGTGTCTGAGGCACCTTCCCTGAGGCTTTCGGCCCTGAGTCTATCAGGGCGTCGAATCGGCACAACGCATCACTCAGGTGCTCTTGCTGAGTTCGGAGCTGGCCGATTCAGCGGCCGTGACGCCGGGCAATTGGACAAACGGCGGGGTGCGACGTTCGCCGGGTTTGAAGGCTGCGGCGTTGGTGCCACTCGTTGTGGAGCGCACGCTGCTCGACGAGTAGGAGTAGTAGCTCTCCTTAATCGAGGTGTTGCAGACTACCGCACCCAACAGTCGAGCCTGGACCATCCCGAGCCGCTGGCAGGCGATCTTCATCGCCCGCGAGTTGGAGAAGTTCGCAAAGGTTGAGAGGATGACGCCATCCACGGCCTGCGCCCAGGCCAGGGCATCCGCGGCCCCCAGCGAGGGCGGCGAATCGACCACAACATGATCGTACTCCTTCACCGCCTCGCGGAGAAGACGATTCGCCGACCGGCTGTCAAGCACTCCTCGAGCGCTATGACCGTTGATGCCCGCCACCAGGACATCCAAGTTCGGCAATCGAGAGTGCACCACGGCCTTGGCTAGAGGCTGCTCCCGGAGCAAGACCTCTCGCAGGGTATGGGAAGTCGCCAGATTCAGTACCTGGCCGATCTGCGGAGCCTGGATGTCGCCGTCGATCAGCAGGACACGAGAGCCGCTCTCTGCAAGGCTGGCCGCGAGGCTCACGGCCAAGCTAGTCTTGCCCTCGCAGGCCTGCGCGCTGGTCACCAGCAGTGACCTCGGCGGTGACCCATCCTCGCCGAGCCCGGCCAGATTGGCGCGGACCAGGCGATAGGATTCAGCGAAGTCCTCTTCAGTGACGCGCCCGGCCTTCAGTTCATGAACGGACGGAACCGCGCCCAGCAGCCTCAGGCCGGTCCCTTCCTCGACCTCGTACGGGGTGTGGATTCGTGGATCGAGACGGTCGCGCAGGAACGCCAATGCGCACGCCAGGAACAGGGCTCCGACCACCGCGGCGGGGATAAACTTCGTGCGGTTGTCTCGGATACCCTCCTCGCGGACTTCTGCTTCTGAGATGACCGAAATTCGCCCCGGACGATCCTTCTCCGTCTCGAGCTTGGTGATCTCCTCGGTCACTTCCTGATACCGTTTCTGGACTTCGTCAAGGTTCAGCTTCTCCCGCTGGATGGCCTGGTCATTCTGGCCGACCTCGAGCTGTTGCGTGTTGGCCGTCTTCACCCTTTCCTCGAGCAAATCACGGAGCGTTTTGGCCTGAGCCAGCTTGCGCTCAAGGGCGGCGACGGCGACATCTTTCATTCTGGCGGCCATCTCCAGACGGTTCCGCTCATGGTCGCTGGATGCCCGCTCGAGCTCCTTGTCAAGTTCCTTCTTGAGATCCTCGAGTTCGGTTCTGGCCCGCGCAACCTCTCTCGCTTCATCGGTCATCACCGAGACGAGCTGGGCCAGCTTGAGAGAAGCGGATTCGATTCGTCTGCGCAGCACCTGCACCATTGGATCGCGTTCAATCGCAGCCACGCGTTCAGCTGGATTCTCCTCCGGCAGAATATCGATGAGCGATGCCGGGGCACTGGCGGGCGCGCTCGCTGAGACCTGTTTCAACTGGTTGAGTCGCAGCTGGAGTTGCTCGACATCCAAGGAAGCCCTGCTCCATTCCTGCTGGATCTGCAGACTCCCCTCCACCATACTCTTGCGAATGACTTCGAACATGGTCGGGCTGGAGGCCTGGTGCTTCTTGGCCAACTCCTGAATCAGGCTCTGCACGGCCTTGAGTTCGGACTCCAGCTCGGCTTTCCTGGAGTTCAGTCTGTCACGACGAGTCTTGCGTTGCTGGTCCTCCGCGGCGCCGGCCTTGATGCGGTACCTGTCCATGATGGCGCTGGCCAGCGTCTTCGCCGCCGCGGGATCGGACTGGGTGACGTTCAACTGCACGACGTAGGTCCTCGGAACAACGGCTGCCTGGACACCCTCGCGCAGTTCGGTCATGGGGTCATCGGCCTGGAACAGCGGCAGGGCCTTGACTTGCGGTTCGCTCAGAACCTCCCGCAAGACCCCCTCGCTGGTCATGATCTGAGCCTGGGTGTTCAGGAAGCCGTCGAACGCAGGCATCATCTCGGTCTGTTCGTCGGCATAGAGAATACGGGGAAGGCTGGGTTGGACTTGAACCTGGGCGGTGGCGGTGTACTTTGGCTTGACGAACTTCCAGATCGCCACGGCGGCCGGCCCAGCCAGCAGCGGCCAGACCAGCACGACAATCAGCCACCGGCGTTTCAAGGCGGCCAGCAAGTGCCCAACCTTGATCCCCCCGCCGGCCGGGACCGCATCCTCCGGCATCCCGAGCGGACCACCCCCGGAAGCATCGACGTACGGCTGTATGCCCTGAGACGTTTGTTCAGACACATTTGCCCCCAAGCAACACTCAAGCCAATCAGCGTCTTGAGGCCCTGCGGCAGCACCACGGCAGCCACCCCGTCAAGGGGACACGCAGCGTCCGCCCGCCGCGGACCGGCCGGACGCCTCATTCTCTCATCATCGGCCCGAACGCCCCGCAACCCGAGCACCGAGCGCGCAAAGCTCGCCTTACAATTGGTAAAACACATTATAGGTCCTAGAAGACCGCTTTTCCACACCCCCTGCGGCCGAGATTCGGGCGTCCGCCATGAAGGTCCAATGGGGCGGTCACTTCAGTTGATCGCGCAAGGCCTGGGCCTCGGTCAACTCGGCATCAGAGAGCCTCAGGTCCTTCTTGGGAGTAGCCAGAAGTTCGCGGAGCAACTGCGCGCTTCGCTCGCGATCGCTGGTGGCCAGCGTTCTCGCCAGATGGAAACGAGCCGACTGCCTCGTAGATTCGGCCAGCCCCTCCCCGAGCGCCAGGCACTTCTCCAGGGCTTGCTTCGACCCGTCCAACTTCCCGAGTCGATACTGAATCACGCCCCAGGTATCCCACAGGCTGCCTGCCACCGGGTCGCCGCTGCCCTTCTCGATGGTCTCGATCGCCTTCGCGATCCGCCGGGCCGCCTCCTCCGGCTTCTTCTGCTCCTCGCACATCAGCCAAGCGAGATCGTTGGTCAGCTGTAGATGGCCTGGATCGAGCTTCAAGCCCTGTTCGAAGGCCGCCGCGGCTTCTTGAAGCTGGCCAATCCGATAGTATCCGATCCCGAGCTGTGAGAAGGCCAAGGGGTCGTCGGGGCGTTGCCGGGTCACCATTTCGAAGAACTCGACGCCGGTTTTCGCCCAGGCGGGATCGCCTGATTCCAGCAGAGTCGCCCCGACTCTCGACATCAAGACCACATCCCCGGCATTCTTGGCCAGACACTCACGAGCCATGGCCACGAAAGACTCCCATTGGCGCTGGGAAGCCAGCCATCCCAAGCGGCCGAGATCCACTGCTGCCTGGCGGTCCTTGTTCCCAGCCACCATGGCCTCTGCCTGCTTGATCAGGGCCTCCGCCCGAACGAAGTCCTTCGCCGCACTGCTCATCTCCGCCAGAGCCAGTCGTGCGTTGAAGGCATCCCTGGCTTCGGATCGCTCCAGGAAGCCAGAGAGAGCGGCAATCGCCTCGTTCGCTCGACCGGCTCTCGCCAGGCTCGAGGCATAGAGAATTGCCGTCGCCTCGCTGCCCGGCTGTAGCTCAAGGGCGCTTCGGGCGGCGACCACGGCACGATCCGGGTTCGTTTCGAGGAGCAACTGAGCTTGCCTCACCAGCAGCCTGTGGTCTTGGGGATTGGCGATCACTCCACGATCCAGGTAGTCCAACCCCCTCGCCCGTTGCCGCTGAGCTACCGTTCGGTCCGCGCGCCTCAAGGCCTGTTCTTCTTGGACAAGGGCTGTTTGCGCCAACAAGGCGTAGGCGAAGCTTGATTTCGGATTCCTGGCCAGGATCCGGTCGCATACTCCCTCCAACTCCTGCAAGAAAGCTGTGATCTCCTCCGGCTTCCGGACTTTGAACTGAGTCTCATCAAGTGAAGTCAGCTGAAGTTCGACCCGTGTGAGTAGCAGCTCGTCCCTCAGATTCAGCAGCTGTTCATCCTTGGGACGTTCCTTGAGTCCCTGCTCCAGATCCCGGAGCAACTCGTCAAGGAGAATTCGCCCCTTCTCCTTCTCGGACTTGTCCCCTGAGCTCACCCGAGCCTCGGCCAAAGCCCCGCGGAGAAGGTACGACCTGGGCATCAGTTTCAGTCCCGCTTCCCAGCTTTCCACGGCCTGCTGAAACTGGTTCTGGCGATAGTACATCCGCCCCACTGCCAGATACCCTTCCTCCGCCCTACCCTCCAGGCTCGCAACCTGCTGGAGATCGACTGCGGCTGAGGCCAAGTCTCGCTGAGCCTCGTGAACCCGAGCGCGCAACTGGTAGGCATCCGCCGAGGGCTTCCTGGCGATTGCCTCGCCGCACAGGTCGAGTGCCTCCTTAAACTCGGAGCGATCGAGGTGGAACTCGACGCGTGCAGCGAGCACTTCGGGGGCTTCGGGCTTGATGGCGGCCGCTTCTGCCAACAGCTGCCGAGCCCGGGTGGCACCTTCGGGCGAGGTGGAGAGTGCCCGGGCCAAGTTCAGCCGTGCCGCGTAGTCCCTGCCATCCTTAACCTGTTCTTCGAGCAGAGCCACGGCTCCCCTGGCATCCCCTCGCTGAAACGCTTGCTGAACCCGGAACTGCAGCACTTCGGGACGATTCAGGGCCTCTGCAGGCAAGGCCGCGAGGACCTGATCGACCTCGCTCCACCGCCGCAACTTCGCCGCAGCTTCCAGAACCCCAACGGCAAGTTGGATGTTCTGCGAATCGAGGGCAAACGCTTTGCGGGAGACGCCGATTGCGAGCTCCCATTCCCCAGCCTTCGCGTATCGCTGGGTAAGAGCCAGAGCGGCTTCGCTGAACTCCGGGTCCTTGGCCAGACACTCGTTGAGATTGGCCTCGATCTCCCTGCGGTGGTTCTGCCAGTCGTCGCTCTGAAGCCACCCCACCGCCTGCCAGTAGCGCCAATGGAGCCCGGATTCCCCTTCGGCCTTCTTCAACTGCTCGACCAGGGCTGAGAATTTCCCGGGGTCCGGTCTCAGAGCGAGAAGCCGGTTCAGGATCGCCACGTTGCCCGGTTCTTCCTCCACGACGCGTGCGAGCACCTCGCGAGCTTCCTCCACGTGTTGCTGTCGAACCAACCACTCGGCCAGCTGGGTTCGGATGAGGGTCCGACCCGAGCCGGTTGCCTGCTCCGCGGCGGCGGTGAACGTCTTGCGAGCCATCTCCTGATCACCTTGCCGGGCGTACACCTCAGCCAACATGGCCTGAAACAGGGGAAGCTGGGTCTTGTCGGCCGAGGAGATGGCCGCGGTGCACTCCTCGATAGCCTCTCTGTGCTTGCCTGCGTCGATGAGGATTCCGACCAGGGCTGCGGTGATGGTAGCAGTCTCGCGCGACTCATCACGTGTTGATTTGAGGATCTTGACTGCTTCCTCCAGCTGTCCTCGGAAGTACGTCAGTTGGGCCAACTGGACTTTCAGGGCCACATCTTGGGGCACCGCGTCACTCCGCTCTCTGACCTCGCGGTAGAGCGTTTCGATCTTACGGGCGTCGGGTTTGGCCCCACCCGGCCGAGCAAGAAGGCTCTGCATCTGGAGGGACCTCAGGGTGGCCGACCGGGCCGCATACGGGTTGGATCGAGCCTCGGTGAACGCCTTGATCGCATCCTCCCATCGCCCCAGCTCCGAGTAGACCTGGGAGAGGGCCATCTGGCCAGCTGTGGGCGAACGTCCCACCTGGACCGCGCCACGCACGTACTCCTTGAGAGGCGAGATAGCCCTACGAGGATTGCCGCTGGCGACGTAGGCGCGTCCGAGCCACAGATAGGCACCGACCAGTCGCGGGTTCGCACCCGCCAGTTTCAGGGCCTCTTCGAGCTTGGGCATGGCGTCGGCCACGTTGCCGTCGGCGAACGCCACCACGCCTTCCAGGTAACGGAGCACTTCCGCCGGGGTGTCTGGTTTCCTGGCCTCATCCAGCCGGGCACGAGCATCCTTCGGCCGGTTCGCCATCGCGTACAGTTCGACTGCGGGAGCGAGCAGGTCATATCGCCTGTCACCCAGCGGCAGCTTGAATGCCCGATCCAACACGGCCGCGCCACCTTCGGCCTCGTTCAGGTCGATGGCCAGCGCACAGCGAACCAGATAGACGTCGACCTCCGTAGGGGCCAGTGCCTCCGCCCGGTCGAACTGGGCGTTGGCTTCGTTTCGCCGACCGATATCCACGAATAGTTGGGCGATCTGGACCGCATCTTCCCAGTTCGTCGACTCCAGTCGGACGGCCTCGGCAAGATCCTCCAGAACGCGCTCCCGGTTCTCCTGGGCGCGTTGCGATTCTCCAGCGGCAGCGAAGATCCTGGCGATTCTGTAGGTATGCGAAGCCCGGACAATTCGGGCAGCGGCAACCTTGGGATTGCGGGCCACGGCTTCATCGAGCACCTCGATGCATCGATCCCAGGTGGCGACGAGTTGGTCGGCCGACGCCAACGGGGTCGAGGTCGAAACAGAGGGAACCTGGTCGGCCGGAGCCGTCCCGGTGGCCGGGGCGCTCTCCGGGCCTGGGATCTGGCCAGCCAGAATGAACGAGACAGACAGGCTTGCTGCCTCATAGTCCTCCGGGTGGGCCTTGATCAATCGGTCGAGTGTCTCAGCCGCTTTCGCCCGCTTGTCGTTAGCCCAGTAGGCACGAGCCAGGAGCCTCTGCGCGGCCAGGCTATCCGGGGCAACCCTGTGCCAGGCCTCGGCCGCATGCTCAGCCTCGGCCGGCGCCCCCATCCCCAAGAACAGGGTAACAAGCCGGTCAGCCGCCTCCGCATGTGCCGGCTGCAGCCGAAGAATCGTGTCCAGAGCGGCGACGGCCTGTGTGACGGCTCCTCGACTCTGGGGTCGGCGTTTCAGTTGGGCGTTGGCGTACTTCAGGAGCATGGGAACATCTTGGTTGTTCGCGGCCACATAGCGACCCAGCTCAGTGGCCGCGTTCGTGTAGTCCCGGGCCTCGTACGCCGCCTCTCCCGCAGCCAGGGCCTTCCTCACCGCTACTCTCTTGCGGTATTTGCGCAGCTCAAACAAGCCTGCACCGACCACCGCGACAGCGAGAAGCACAATGATCAGCTTAAAGATCCGGCTCGAACTCGCAGTGCCCATCACAGAGCCCTCATCTCTTGAACTCAGCGTTCGAGACGCTGCGGCTGACCCATCGGGGTCATTATCGCCTGCCAGCCTTGCCGTAACCGACGCAAAAGGCACCCCTCCCCTCGCCGCCAGGCGACCGAGCGTACAACCGGAACCATAACCGACGCGTACGGCTCCTGGCAAGTCGCAACGGAATTGTTTTCCCGATCACTAAACCTCTCCGATTCGGGTACTCACCCATAGCAGGGTAGGAATCGAGCTTGCGTGCGGCTAGTCTGGCGACACGGCAGATCAGGGGCTACCTCCGTCATGGGGCGAAGACCCTGATCAATTCTACAATCGGCAGCGCGTGCTTTTTCCTAAAGCTGTGGGGCGGCACCCGTGGGCAACGGCCTCAAGCTTCGGGAGCATCTCACGCTGAAAAGACCCCACAGGAGAATCCTCTTTGGCGTATTCCCGGGAACTGGCGTTTAAGAATTGAAGACGGCTTGCCGACAACCTAGGTATGGCTCGGTCTTTTTCCAGGGATCGCTCCGGCATCTGCGGACAATACCGGGGCCCCTGCGCCACGCGATCCACATGAAAGGCTAAACGGTGCATTCATGGTGACTTCCGGCCCATCATTGTCACGACTGGCGGCGGCGGTCGGACCTTTGACCTTCGGTATCGAGCGAAGGGCTCATCCCAGGGTGGGCTTCGACTGTCCGGTTCGATGGGGCATGGAAGGCGCTGGCCGGATCGGCTGGGCCCGGGATGCCAGTGAGAGCGGCGCGGGGTTCATTGTGAGGTCATCCGAGGCACCAGAAGTTGGCCAGATGCTGGAACTGGTTTTCAAGCTCGACAACTACTGCGAATGGATGGTCGACCGCAAGGCCGAGGTCTGCTGGAGCCAGATGGTTGAGCCCGGGGTCTACCACATCGGCGTGAGGCTACATGGATCCCAGTTCGGCAGGAGCCGTTTTCCTCGAGTCTGACGTTTCCCCGCGGGCCGGCAGGCTGCGGCGCTCTCTGCAGAAAGGATGATAGCCGAGCCAGCCAAGGGGCTCGGGTATCTTCGCTTAAGGAACAACTTGACCCGCTTGCTGCGGTGCGCTGGGTGTCGTCACCGGCCAACGGCCAAGCCTGATGGCCGCAGCCCGCTGTCCGGCCGTGTTTCCGGCAAGCCTGGGAAAGAAGGTCAGCACTCCAGCCGGCTGATGTGACGGATGCCGACAAGCATGGCCACGGCAGCGGCGAACACGTTGAGGCCAACGACACCGGCAAGCCATGCTGCGACGGAATGAGGCAGTCCATCGCTGGAGGCAGCCCAGTCAACCCGGATACTCATTACCCCCATGGCCGCCAGCGACGCCACGACCAGTCCGATCGACAGCAACAGGCTGACTGTCCCGCCGAAGCCGCCCGCAATCCGAGCGGGGTTGCGTTCGTGGAAGACGGGCATTCGGGCCCCCATTCCAATACTCACGCCGCATAAGCCGACACAGACGGCGGCGCTGGCAAGCAAGTGAGCGACTGCCAGGATGGGGGGCAGATCGAGACGATACACCGAGACGCCCATCACCGTCATGGCCACAACGAGCGTGATCGTCACGGCGAACAGGAACTTGGCCACGATCATGCCGCTCCGTCGCAAAGGCAGGAGGCCCAACAACCACAGTTGCTGGGTTTCGAGGGATACGATGGGGAACACGAACCGGCTGGTGAAAGTGGCCAGGATGAGACAGACGGCGGTGAGATTCAGGAACGCGATGAGGACTTGCAGCCGGGGCTCGGTCAAGTCGGTCCAGAGATGCTGCACATTCGAAACGTACAATCCAAGCAGGCCGATGAGAATCGCCATCTGTGTCCACTGAAGGGGATCACGGGCGAAGCTCTTGAGATCCTTGGCCGCCAGAAGCCTCTGCCGCCAGGGAAGGTAGGCGAAGATGACGTCCGCGATCAGGGAGATGACTCGACCTGAGCGTCGGACGCTGCGGGCGCCAGAGATCTGGGCACGTGCGAATGCCGCGGGCAGGCCTTTTGAGACCAGGACCACCGCGATGAGACTGACGAAGAGGGCATTGGCAGCGGTGACGTACAGGTAGAATGTCGCGGGCGCCGGCTGACCCTGCATGGCATGATTGATGCCCTTGGAGACCCAATTGTGGGGCAGCATCGCGTTCTGAATAAGGCCGATTCGATCGTAGAAATGCTGCAGCCAGTCAGTCACCGAGATCGGAGACTGCAGAATGTCGCGGAAAGACCAGACCCCGAGAAGACAGAGCAGGGCCGCGACAAGGACCATCGTGCGCCGAGGCGTCTTTGGGCATACCAGTGCGAGCAGCCAGGCAATCAGCAGGCCAAAGGCCCCAGGGATGGGCAGGAAGGCGAGAAACAAGCCCAGGAACAGCGGATAGAAGGCCAGTGATTCTTCCCGCCGCACGGTGGCGATCGCCATCATCAGTGGTATTCCCAAAAGGATGAGCGACCAACTGGCTAGAACCAGGCTCTCCAGAAAGCGAAGGATCACCACGTCGCAGGTGGAGATCGGAGTGGTCATCAAGAAAGTGCTCTCGGGCCGCCGGAACAAGCCCCCGTAGGATAGGATCGCGTTCGAGAAAACCAGCATGGCACTCAGGGCGAGGAAGAAGAACGTGAAGATCAGGGGCGTGGCCACGATCCCCTCAAGAACCTGGCGCTTGACCTGTGCGAGGGTCCAGACCAGCATCACGTAGAGCCCCGCCCAGATGAGCAGAATCGAGAATGCGGATCCCAGAAGCCGCAAGGGCCGTTCACGGGCGGCCTGCCAGGCTGAGTTGCGGAGCACCATCCACCGCAACCAGATCAGCAGAAGGAGCCCGTTTCGCGGCGGTCGTCCTACGGGAGCGATCGGATCAGCTAACGTGGGAGGCTGGGTCATGGTTTCGCTACAGGAGTCAAGACACGGCGCGAAGGTCGGGGCCGCTCTCCTCGGTGGTCAATCTCAGGAAAACGCTCTCCAGGGTCTCGCTGCGACCTCCCAGCGGGCGCAGCTCGGACAAGGTACCCATGGCGACGACGCGGCCATGGTGGATAATCCCGATCCGATCCGCCACCGCCTCGGCCACCTCCAGCGTGTGGGTACTCATGAAGACCGTCCGCCCGGCCTGGGTCATCTCTCGCATCAGGTCCTTGACGGTTCGCACCGTCTTGGGATCAAGTCCTACCAGCGGCTCGTCGATCACCAGCACGCGAGGCTGATGCAGCAGGGCCGCGGCAATCACCGTTCGCTGCTTCATGCCGTGCGAGTAGCTCTCCGTGAGCTGATCGAGGAAATCAGCCATCTCCAATCGTTCGATCAACTCGCCCGAACGTTGGGTGTACGTCTCGCGGCTCAGACCATACATCCGGCCCACGAAATCCAGGAACTCACGGCCTGTCAGTTTCTCGTAAAGGAACGGTTGGTCGGGCACATAGGCGAGCTGAGCCTTGGCCAGGCGGCCATCGCGACCCATTGGATACCCGCAGACGAACACGCTGCCCGACGTCGGAGTAAGCAGACCGGCGATCAGCTTGATTGTCGTCGTCTTGCCAGCCCCGTTTGGCCCGAGGAAGGCGAACAACTCGCCTGCCTGAACCTCCAAGGTCAGGTTCTCGAGAGCAGTGAACTCACCGAAGCATTTGCGAACGCTCTCCAGGCGAATCGTGGCGTCAGTTGCGGCACACTCAGTCTTACCGGTCATTGTCGCTCCTGGCTGGAACGTCTCTGATCGCCTTCAATCGAAGGTTCTCCCGATACTCTTCCTCGCAGATTCGCACCACTCCAAGGCCGGGCAGTTCCACTTCCTGCTTGCGAACGCACCCGAGTTTGTCAACCCAGGCTTTGGTCTTGTCCGGAGACGTCTCGACGACGAAGCACTCGATCTCTCCATCCTGTACGCTGATGATTTCGGTTCCCGTCACCCGGGCGATGATCGACTTGAACTGGGTCTTACCCCTCAAGGCTGCAGCCAGGGGGTCAAGAATCTGCATGCGCCAGGACTGGCCGACGGAAAGTGACGGCAAATAAGCCACCGGACGAAGGGAATCGCCGATGAGCCGACTGGCTGAGACGTCCAGGTTCGCCTCTTTGTGAATTGCGCCGAAGTGCAGCTCGCAGGGGAAGTAGATCCCGAGGCGCTCGCCGTGAACCCAGATCTGCATGCCTGGCCCTCTCCGCACGCCTGGCAGCCGGACGCCGTAGACCCAGAGGTTGAATGCTTCGAGCGTTCCGCTGCTGTCGAACTTGCTGTTGGTCTCGATCCGGATGCCGTTGACCAATGGCCGGCATTCGATGAACACCGTTCCCTGCACGGTTGTCGTGGTCGCGCTCGCCTCGACCTTGCCCCATGCCGTGCCAATCCGCGTACCGTCGCCTAGGAAAATGCCGTATTGCTGCTCCTGCAGACCGAGTGGGGCGATCAGGTCTGGGCGGAGGGGAGGGGCGTTCTGGGCGGTCCAGGAAGGCAGGACATCGCGAACGAATAGGGCGGCCATCGCGCTGAGCCAAAGCACGAAAACGGCGGCGGTGAACAGGCGGTGCATCGAGGCTCTCGGGGCCAGGAACCAGGGCCGGCCATCACCTGTGGACCGACCTTCACGCTTGGTCCATTCTACCCTATGCCCCGGTGGCCGACAATCGTGGTCCCCGCATCGACGCCGTGAGCCCGTGGAGACGGCGGAAGCCGCCTGCCCGTCGTTCAGCCCTGCCGGTCCTCCCGAGGGTCACTGATACCGGCTCCGCGTCGAACGTGCTTCCTGGTGTGTAGGACGGGCACGCGGCATGAGTGCAGAAACCGAACGTCCCGGAAGTCCATGCATGATCGGGTCTTAGCTTGCCCTGCCCTGTTCCTGCTGACGTTCGACTCCGCTTAGGTTAATCTTCGCATCATGACGCTGCTTTACGCTGCCACGCTATTCACCAGTGCCGCCCTGCTTTTCTCGCTGGAGCCGATGGTTGGCAAGATGGTTCTGCCCGCGTTGGGTGGAACGCCGGCCGTATGGAACACCTGCATGGTGTTCTTCCAAACCGCCCTACTGGCTGGCTACGCCTACGCGCATGGAATCGGCGGCCGGTTTGGACTCCGAGGACAGGCGAGCGTTCACGTCGGTCTGCTCCTGCTTGGGCTGGTGGCCCTGCCGATCACCCTTGCCGCCGGAAACACGCCGGTCGATCAGGAAAACCCGGTATTCTGGCTCCTGGGTCGGCTCGCATTATCCGTCGGGCTGCCGTTCCTCGCGATTGCGGGCACGGCCCCGCTTCTCCAGAAGTGGTTCGCGCAAGCGCAGGGTGTTGAGGGTATTGGGAGACAGGATCCCTACTTCCTCTACGCGGCCAGCAACGCGGGCAGCCTGGCCGCCCTGCTGGCCTATCCCCTGCTTGTGGAGCGGCTCCTCGATCTCGATACCCAGGCTCGCGTCTGGGCCTGTGGCTACGTGGGTCTGATCATCCTGATTGTGGTCTGCGGAGGGGCCGTGTGGATAACGAGAGGCCTCGAGAGGCGAGGGCCCACGAACCCAGAGGGGGAGGGAGAGCCTCGGCACGGCGGTCGACGGTCAAGGCGGCGAGCCGGCGGAAGCGTGGTTACCCCGCCGTCGAGGCAGTACAAGAGCACGACAAACCGGGAACTCGAGCCGGTCTCAGGCCAGGCACTCACGGCGGTCGTTGACGCCAGACGGCGGGTTTGGTGGGTGGTGCTGGCCGCCGTGCCATCCAGCCTCATGCTTGGGGTAACGACCCACATCACCACGAACGTAGCGGCCATGCCCCTGCTGTGGGTCCTGCCTTTGGCAGCCTACTTGCTGACCTTCATCCTCTGCTTTGCGCGCCGGGAGAGGATCTCGGTTGAGATGGCGTCCAAGTGGTTCCCGTTCATCGCCCTGCTGGTTGCCCCACTCTACTTTCTGCCCGTGCCGTTCCCGGAGATGGAATGGCAGTTCATGGGTGCTCACCTGATCATGTTCTTCCTGGGAGGGGTT
The DNA here is from genome assembly GCA_018003015.1 of Phycisphaerae bacterium. Taxonomy (NCBI): domain Bacteria; kingdom Pseudomonadati; phylum Planctomycetota; class Phycisphaerae; species Phycisphaerae bacterium. The sequence continues at coordinate 97,470 of JAGNEZ010000016.1, forward strand.
ATCTGCCACGGGCGTCTGGCCCGCAATCGCCCGGATCCGCGCCACCTCACCGAGTACTACCTTTGGATCAGCCTTGGTGGCGCACTTGGCGGGGTGTTCAACTCACTGCTTGCTCCGTTGATCTTCACACGGGTCGTCGAGTACCCCGTGGTGGTCTGCCTGGTCTGCCTTCTCCGGCCCAAACCGGCCACATCCACTCCCCGGGAGCGATGGCTCGACTTTCTGCTACCCTGTGCGGTCGCTGTTCTGGCCGGTGGGGCCGCCCTCGCGGTGGACAAAACGGACGCCCGGAGTTCCGTTCTGGGACTTCTCATCGTATTCGCCGTGACCATGCTGTGCGGAGTGATCTTCCATCGGCGATCACTGAGGTTCTGCCTCACTTACGCGGCATCGCTTATGGCCATGGGGCTCTATGCACGCCAGCAGGAGGGCGATCTGCTGCACGTCGAGCGTAACTTCTTCGGTGTGAAGCGGGTGCTGACCACCAGGATCGAGGTTCCGGTCGGCACGACCGCCGCCGGTGCCATGAACGCGCTTTACCACGGCACCACACTCCATGGAGTCCAGTTCCGTGACACCGACTTTGACGCCGAGCCTTTGGCCTACTACCACCGGGGTGGTCCGATCGCCGACCTGTTCAGCGGGATCGTCGGATCCGAACCGGGCAGGCGCATCGGAGCGGTCGGACTCGGTGCCGGCGCAGTGGCGGCCTACACGCGCGCGGGGCAACGCATCGATTTCTACGAGATCGACCCCGGCGTTGCCAGGATCGCGAGCAACCCGAAGTATTTCGCGTACTTGTCTGCCTGCCGTGGTGATCTCCACGTCATCCTCGGCGACGGGCGGCTCAAGCTCGCCGGTGTGGCCGACGGCACCTATGCCCTGCTCCTGCTGGACGCCTATAGCTCGGACGCGATTCCCACCCACATGCTTTCCCGCGAGGCCTTGCGTGTCTACCTCGCGAAACTGGATCCGCACGGAGCCATCGCCTTTCACATCACCAACCGGTTCATGAACCTGGCGCCCTTGTTGGCGAATCTTGCGAAAGACGCCGGACTGGTCTGCCGTGTGCGTTCTGAACAATGGACGCTGACCCAGATTGAGGAGGGCCAGAAACGCGGCTACTTCCCAGCCGACGTGGCGGTGATGGCCCGGCGAGAGGAAGACCTCGGCGTTCTGGCGGCAGACAAGCGCTGGCAACCCGCGAAAGAGGATCCGAAGCTGCCGATCTGGACCGACCGGTACTCGGATGTCGTGGGACTCGTCCTGCGAGGCCAGCGGATACCGTAGCAGGACCGCAGCGGCGTATCGCCAGGCCCAAGTTCAGCGCCTTTCTCCTGAAGCAGCGTCCAGCCCTCTCGGCGACTTCACCCCCGCAGTCGATCCCGCAGCCGAGCGAAGGCCTGCGGGGTCAGAAGAACCTCCCCGAAGACACTGGCGACATTGTCCGCGGTCATTCGTTCAAAGTCAGCTGGACGAGGGAGAATCAGGACTCCGGCCAGGTCGGCGGCGCCAGGGCTGATCAGGCACTGCTCGGGACCATGGCCGAAGCAGGACGGCCGGTGAGCTCGACGAGGATAGAACCAGACCAACCATCGCCCTTCGATGAACGCGGCGAACAGATTGAGCATCGGTTCCGGTCCGGCCGGATGAACCTCGCCGAGGACCTCGATGGCGTGTCTGACGGCCGCCCGAACGGACGCTTCGTCCTGCCCCATCAGGAAGACCGCAGGGCGGCGACCGGCACGACTGACGCCCAGGCGTACCGGGGAACTCCGCAGCCACTCGATCCAACTCTGGCCGCTGTCGTTCCCCTTTCGATTCAGTTCCTCGGCCAGTTCGGCCTCAAATGGGGACGCGCCGAAGGGTGAGGCTTGGACGTGCAAGTGATCAGGTGCAGACGCACCACACAGCGGCCCGTTGTAGAAGACGGTGAACCGCCCCCCGGTATCATGAGACAGGCCGAGCATCGTTGGTAGCGCGGGGATGATCCGCTGGGGAACGTGGTTCTCGGCCACGACGGTAAAATGCGGGTCGAAGATCGGCATGGGGTTGCAGAGAACCACCCAGCCATCGCGATAGGGAACCGACTCCTGCTCAGCCGGTCGGTTGTTGCCACAGAGGAAACAAGGACGTGCGGCCAGGGAAGCCGCGTCGACCTTGGCCCCGGCGCTCTTGACCCGGGCAGGGTTGCACTGGCCCAGGACCCGAGAACCGTTGATGTCAAACCACCGGGAAGATGATTGCCTGAGGCCATCGAGGCCGGCCTTCATCATCGGCCACCGGGCGGACTGTTGTCGCCAGAGCGCGTCCATCTGCTGGGCAAGGCTGCCCGCCGAGACACCGCCACCGCTGCAACTCACGGCTTCAACCTGCCTTTGGCCACGAACTGCTGGCGAGCCAGGATTTCCATCGTGCGGATACGGTCCTTGTAGGTATCGTGGCGATTCTTGGTTGCCAGTGGCAGATTGGCGTCAGTGTTTCCTTCCCAGCGGCGACAGAGGTAGACGGACTCGAAGATTCGCCCGATGTCGTATTCGCGGGAAATCCTCAGGCCGGCGGCATAGTCCTCGCCATAACTGACGTTGGGGAAAGGGCAGCGCCGGGCGACGCTGGTATCGAAGGCCCGAGGAGCACCCAATCCGTTGACGCGGAGCAAGTTGTTCCGACCGTTGTCGCGGGTCCATTCCCGGTGATCGATCAGCCCGGGCGGGATTTCCTGAAGTTGGAAGTTCACCAACTGATACGAGGCGACGACCATCGCGTAGGGTCCCTCGCGCAGCTTGTCCACCACGATCTGCAACGTTCCCGGGCTCGAGTACAGGTCGTCGGAATCGAGCTGGACCGCATAGCGACCGCACCGGGCTGCCTGGATGGCCAGATTCCAGCAGCCGCCGATCTGCAGATCCGTTGTCTGAGGCACGAGGTGCACGAGGCGAGGATCCGAAGCCGCCAGCTCGTCCAAGATTCGGGTGGTACCGTCCGTCGAGTGGTTGTCGACCACGATAACGTTGAAGGGGAAGTGGGTCGCCTGGCTCAGCGCCGACCGGGCCGCGTCGGCCACCGTCTTCTCACGGTTGCGGACCGGGATGACTACGCTGGCCAGGACGGGATAGTCATCCCTGCAGGCGGGAACGGGGTCGAACTGCGGTTCGAGCCAGGCGCCGATTCTCTTGAGATGGTCGGTTACGATCCGCTCCATCTGCTCCTGGGCCTCGCGGTTGCGAGGATCGACGTAGTCGAACTGCTGTTGGCCTGTAGGCCGGTGTTCCAGGCGGCGACAGGTGTAGAGGCACTCGGGAACACGAAGGGGCAGGGCCGCGACGGATAGACGGAGCCGCAGATCGTAGAGTGCTCCGCAGTTCGAGTCGCTCAAGGGACCGAAACGCTGCTCGGCCAGCCGGATCGCATCCAGGCTGAGGGCGATCATGGGGCCGAAATCGAAGCCATCGCGTACGCTGCCGAGCTGGTAGTCGATGGTGGTGTGCTCGACTATGCCTTCGGCGGCATCCTCGAGGTAGTGGCAGTAGACGAACGGTGAGCCGGTCTCCACCAGGACGTTCGCCAGCCGGTGGAGGCCCGATTCACCGATAGCCACACCGGCGTCGCCGTTGACACAAAACAGGACCTCACCGGCCGCCTCGAGGAGGACCTCGCGCCAGACCTCTCCGCTGAAGGGTTGCCCAGTCGTGATCCGGACCCAGCGAACGCCATCTTCCGGCAAGCGGTCGTGGCCGGCGGGCCCGACCAGAATAGCCCGGCTGACTCCCGCCTGCCGCCAGGCGGCCGAAGAGGTCTTAAGCCACTCGACCGGCGTGCGGCCGGTGTACGGAATCACAAGCGTGCTCGCAGCCAAAGGACTCAGCCTTTCCGGGATTCTCACCCCGTCGGGACCGATCCTACGGGACAGACCGGCCAGACACACCACTCACACAAGTCGCTCGGCATCCAGGCGGAATCGCCTGCCGTTCGCGCGCGGAACGGCTCAGGATGCATCATGATAACCGAGGGCGGCCGGTGGTCCAACAGGGCTTTTCTCCCCAGGGAATGCTTGTTGGCGGATTCGTTTTCGACTAGTCTAGGTGATTCGTACCCCCGTTGGTATCCTGGTGGATTGCCAGCCGGGGGTGCCCGCGTGGGAGAGGACATCATGGACGTGCCTCGATTGACCACTGAACGGACTCATCGGCGGAGCAGACTGGCCCGAAGTTCGTGGGCGGCAGCAGGCATGCTGCTGGCGGGGCTGGCTACAAGCGGCTGCCTGGAGAGCCAGGACATCGGCAAGCCGAGCCGGCGTCTCAGCCCGCAGAGCAGGACCTACTTAGCGGGGATCCCTCTTCCGGCCGGATTCAAGCTGGTGGACAAGCTCTCCGATGACCAGGCGTCCGGCGGCATGCGGATGGCCCGGCACACGTACGCCGGCTCCGCTGAGGCTCGGGCGGTGAGCGATTTCTACGTCGAGCAGATGCCACTTCACGGCTGGACGCTCGTGAGTCGCATGACCGTCAAAGGACCGATGAACCTCCGGTTTGAGAACAAGGACGAGTCCGCGACGATTGACATCCGGCCCGGCTCGTTCGGCCGGGTTTCGGTTCAAGTGTATGTGATGCCCTTTAGTCGGAGTTCAACGGAGCAGCCAAGCAGGCGACCGGTACCATGAAGAAAGCACGACGACAGGAACTCAGAACCAACGAGCTCAGCATCTACCTGCAGCAGATCTACGATGCCGCGGCCCGCCACGCCAACTACGTGATCGGCGGAGCGGTGGCGGTCGTCGCCATTCTGATCATTGGTTTCCTGATTCAGAGTAACAGGCAGGCGGCTCGCCAGAGCGCCTGGAGCGACTACTACAGTTTGCGGGACAAGAGCCAGCAGTACCTGGGCGACAAGCCCGACCAGCAAGACAGCTTCATCAACGAAGTCCGCACGCTGGCGGAGCGGCACAAGTCTGACCGCGAGCTCGGGCCGCGCGTGATGGAGCTGGAAGTCGACGTCGCCTACATCCAGGCCATGAATACCAGCCCCATTACCGAACGACCCAAGCGGCTGACGCTGCTCAAGCAGGCCAAAACCGCCGCCACGCAGATCCTGGACCGCTATGCTTCGCAACCCGAGGTTGCCCACCGGAGCCGAATGACCCTCGCCGCGATCGAGGAGTCTCTTCTCCTGATGGGTGAAGGCAGCCTGGAGACGACCCGGAAGCTGTACCAATCCGTGTTGGACGCAGGTCCGAATGTGTTCGTGCCTGAAGCCAAGAAGCAGCTTGAGAGCCTCACCGACCGGACGGCGCGACTCGAGCTGGTGGCTACTCGCCCCGCGGAGCCGCCAGCTCCGCAACCGGCCTCGGTACCCTCGCTGCCCGAGCCGTCCCCAGCGGCTCCTGGCACACCGGCTTCTGCGCCAGCGGCCACCCCTGCTACCGTGCCCGCGCAGTAGCCTGTACGGTCGGTCTTCGCAGAGACAACCACGGAGCGGGATGCAAGGGTCAGCAGATACCATGAAGACGATCGGCCTGATTGGCGGCATGAGTTGGGAATCCTCGGTCGAGTACTACCGCATTGTGAATCAAGCGGTGAGACGGCGTCTGGGCGGTCTGCATTCGGCCCAGTGCGTCATGTTCTCCTTTGACTTCACCGAGATCGTCGCTCTGCAGCGCAAGGCGGCATGGGACGAGGCCGCGAGCCGGATGATAGAAGCGGGCAACGCGGTCAAGAAAGCCGGAGCGGACTTCATCGTGATCTGCACGAACACGATGCACAAGCTGGCCCCGGCCTTGGAGGCGGCCGTAGCCATTCCCCTGCTGCACATCGCGGATCCGACGGCCAGGGAGGCCAAGGCCAGAGGGATTCGAAAGATCGGCTTGCTGGCCACGAAGTTCACGATGGAGGAGGAGTTCTACGTCGAGCGACTGTCGCGCCTGCATGGTCTGGAAGTCCTCGTCCCCGAGAGCAGTGATCGACAGCGCGTACACGGCATCATTTTTGATGAACTTTGCCAAGGGCGGGTGCTGAACGACTCGCGGACGAAGATGCAGGCCATCATCCAGAGTTTGGCCGACAAAGGAGCCCAGGGCATCATGCTCGGCTGTACGGAGTTGGGCCTGTTGATCAAGGACAAGGACTGCCCGTTACCCCTGTTCGACACCACTGTTCTGCACGCCGAGGCGGCGGCGGAAATGGCCATGGCGTGAAGCGATTCTCAGCCCGGACTGGCGATTGGCCCGCTGCGTCTGTCTCTGCTCAGGTTTGCCCGGCCTTCCTGCGAAACTCCCCCTCGTCGATGATGTCGACGCCCAGTTGGCGAGCCTTCTCGATCTTTGAGCCCGGGTCCGCGCCGGCCACGACGAATGTGGTCTTCGAACTCACCGAGCCGGCCGCCTTGCCACCCAACGAGGCGATCAGGTCCTGGATCTCCTTACGGCTGTAGCTTTCCATCGTGCCGGTCACGACGATGGTCATGCCCGCGAACGGCTGAGGGTCGCGGACCAGCTTCTTCGGCTGAGTCATCTTGACACCGGCCGATCGCAGGCTTTCGATCGTGTCCCGACCGGATTTCGAGTGCAGGAAGCCGTAGATGCTGCCGGCCATCTCCGGGCCGATGCCCTCGATCTTCTGCAGGTCGTCCTCGGTGGCAGCCAGCAGCGTGTCCATGGAACCGAAGTGGTTGGCCAGCAAGGCGGCGGTGCTCACGCCGACCTGGGGGATGTTCAGTCCGGCCAGCAGCCGGGCGAGGGGGTGGGTCTTGCTCTTCTCGATGGCCTCCAGGAGATTCTCAGCGCTCTTGCGGCCCATGCGCTCCAGGCCGATCAACTCGTCCTTGCGGTCCTTGAGCGTGTACAGGTCGGCGAATCGATGCACCAGACCGCTGTCCACGAGTTGCTCGGCCAGAACCGTCCCGACGCCCTCGATGTCCATCTGGTCGCGGCCGCAGAAGTAGCGGAGCCGCTCCTTGATCTGGGCGGGACAGGCGGGGTTGCTGCAACGAAGGAAGACGCCGCCTTCGTTGCGAATGGTCGGCCCGTCGCATTCCGGGCACTTGCCCGGCGGCTTGATGGGCCTGGCATCGGCCGGTCGGGCCCTCACATCCACCTCGACGACCTGGGGGATGATTTCCCCGGCCTTCTCGACGTAGACCAGATCGCCGATCTTGACGCCGAGGCGCTCGATCTGGTCGAAGTTGTGCAGCGAGGCGCTCTTGACTGTCGTCCCGGCGAGTTGAACGGGGTCGAGGTTGGCGACGGGTGTAATTGTGCCCAACTTTCCGACCTGGAAACGGACGGACTGGAGCCTGGTTCGTACCCGTTCGGCGGCGAACTTGTAGGCGATGCACCAGCGCGGCGAACGGGTCGTCGAGCCCAGGGTGTCCCGCTGGTCCAATCGATCGACTTTGATCACGAGCCCATCGGTGGCATACTCCAGGTCGTGCCGCTTCTGGTCCCACTCGTGGACCATGGCGACGAGTTCCTCGATCGACGAGACCCGCCGCATGTACGGGCTGACTGGAATACCCCAGGTCTTGAACTGCTGGAACAGGTCAAAGTGGGTCTGAGCGGCCGGTGGTTCCACGCGTCCGAAACCGTGGGCGACAAAAGCGAGCTTGCGTTCACGAACGATCTTCGGGTCAAGCTGCTTGAGTGTGCCGGCGGTGGCGTTCCGCGGGTTGGCGAAGGGTTCCTCGCCGGCGGTCTCGCGGCGCGCGTTGTAGGCCTTGAACGCGTTGGTTGGCCAGTAAACCTCGCCGCGGACTTCGAGCAGTCTGGGCGGGCGGCCCAAGAGCGAGCCGGACTCGGTTCGCAGACGCAGTGGTATGGAGCGGATGGTGCGGACGTTCTGGGTAATGTCGTCGCCCGTACGGCCGTCGCCGCGCGTGGCCGCCTCGACCAGCCGGCCATCTTCGTACCGGAGGGCGACGGCCACGCCGTCCACCTTGGGATCGACCAGGTACTCGTAGCGATCACCGCCGAGGCCCTTGGCCACGCGGGTGTCGAACTCGCGCAGTTCGCCCTCGTTGTAGGTGTTATCCACGGAGAGCATCGGCACGGCGTGTGTAACCTGGGCAAAGCCTTCGAGGGGTTGTCCGCCAACCCGCTGCGTCGGCGAATCCGACGAAGCCAGTTGGGGATACCTGGCTTCGAGCGACTTCAATTCATCGAACAGTCGATCGTATTCGCGGTCGGAGATGGCCGGCCTGGCCAGCACGTAATAGGCATAGTCATGCCGGGCAATCTCGTCGCGCAGCCGGGCAACGCGTTGAGTAGCTTGGGAGAGGTCCATGATACCTGATCAGGGTACCAGAGCAGGACAGGGTTGAGAATAGGGGAAGGGTCTGCCTCGCGGGCCCGGAAGCTAACGGGGGAAAGCGGAGAATAGAAGACCCCCTGATTCTCAGGCGAGGCTGCCTGTCTGACGCAACCGGGACTGTAGACGACGTTCAACCGCCGGTCATCGCTTGCCGTTTCAGAGGCCTGTTGTCTCTCCTTTGTCGGCGTTTGGCGTTCCGACTTTCGGCTTTTCGTCCTCCAATTCCCCCGGCTGTACCTTGTTCAGGCGTCGCAGGGCCGCGTCGTAGACGAAGTCGTTGACTGCCTCGATCTGTCGCGAGCCGTCGTCGATCAGGCTCTTGTCGCGGAGGAGCGACCGAACCCGATCCCGCTGATCAGGCGGGTAAGCGGCGAACGCGCTCGTGGCTCCCACGCCGAACAGCGCCGGCATCTTGGTGCCTGGCTGAATGCGTCCCGGAGCCTGCATCCAGGCGATGCTCCAGTCGCGACGGAGACGGAACGGGGTGAGGTCCAGGTTTGGGGCTGTCGGCTTGACATTGGCCCCGGCCGCCGACGGATCGCCAAAAACGTGGCATTTGAGGCACTTCAGTTCGAAGAAGATGGTCTCACCGTCGGCCAGACGGTCCGGGGAGGATGTCGCCGAGACGGGTGACTCCGCGAACGGATAGCTCACGTTGTTGAGCCGGCCCAGGAAAACCGCGTCCGCAAGAACTTCGCCCAGGGCGGCCGCATGAACTGCGGGCGCAACCTGGCGCGGATCCAGCAGGTGGGCTGGCAGCCATCGGTTGCGGGCGGCGAAACGACGAAGCGGCTCGCTGATCCCGGTCGCTGTCTGACGGTCGAGCCAGCGCGATTCCTGACGACTGAGGCCGGCGAAATACGCGGCCAGCTGCGTGGCCTCTCCGTCGGACAGATAGAACTGCGGCATGCGGGCTCTGAGCCACGGCCTCATGGTCACGACTTGCCGGAGATAGCTTTGCGGCCACCCGGGCAGCACCTTGGCCCCTTCGCCGTGCAGCGTAGGCGGAGCGTTCTCCTCGTCGAACACCACGTTGGGGCCTTCGATCGCCTTGGAGTACTGGTCCAGCAATGCCCGATTGCCGTCGATGCGGTGACAACCGACGCAATTCAGCTCGCGAACCAAGTTACGGCCGTCGGCCACCCACCCGGCCGGCCGGTCGTCATAAGCGACCTTGAGAGACTCGCCCGCTCGCGAGGGCTTGCGTGACAAGAGCCACGTGACCAACGATTCCGCTTGCCGATCGACGAGGAAAAAGTTGGGCATGCGAAGCTTGTCATACGGTCCGCGGGTGCGATCGCGATCCCAGAGGCGCGGGTTACGCATCTTGTGCCAGGCGAAGGACTCGCGGGAGTATTCGACCCGCAGCTCCGGGTTGGACAGAAGGAGGCGAAGCAGACTCTCCCGATCCGGCGGATACAGGAGTCTGAATCGCTCACCGACCGGTCGGTCGCGGTTTACGATGGGATCGAGACGGCCAAAGTCGAGCCGGCTCAGCGGCACCTCGCCCCATTCGGTGAACTCTGGTCCGATCCGCGGTGTGTTCTCGAATCCCGGGATGCGATGGCAGCCGAAACAACCGTAGTGACCGATCAGGCGTTCACCCAAGGCAACCCATCGCTGATGCTCGAGATCAGCCCCCGAGCAAGGAGCTTGAGGATCGATCGAACCCCCCAGCCTGCGAAGCAACTCATCGCGGGTGGCCGCGAGCTGAGGAGCGTCCTCGGCACGGGCGTCAAACGGCTCGGAACCAGACCCTAAGTCAGCCGGCAAGGTAGCCAGATAGATCGAGATATCCAGGGCTTCATCGGCATCGACGTGGCTCTTCGTCTTGCGGCCCGTGCGCCGGTCGATCATCGGCTTCAGCCCGCGTGCGAGCCGCAAGATGGGCATGACCGTGTCGGGCGAATATCGGCGAGGATCGGTCAGCCAATCGTAGAGCCATTCGACCGCCGGACGATAGCCGGTGAACTTGGCTCGGAGTCCGGACAGTTCGGGGCCGCGTCGGGCAAGCACCGGCTCGCCAGCGGCGTGAGGCCGGAAGATCGCGTCCACTTCTGTCGCCAGACGAGCCGTCATGAACGCCGCCTGCCGGGTGACGTTCATGGCCTCGGCATCTCGGTAGACGCCATCCTCATCGGCGTCAGCGGGGCGAGTAGTGGCCAGCCGTTCCGCGACCCAGGTCACCCCCAGCGGGTCACCTGGGACACCGAGGTCGTTGTCCGGGCGGTGTTGGAATGCGGCATGACATGCCAGGCAACCGACCGCTCCGAACAGGCGGCGCCCCCGGTCCGCGGCGGCGGCCACCGCTTGACTCTGTTCGTCTTGAAGAGCGTTCCAGAGATCGTGGGGAAGGGGTTGACGCCGGGAAGCCTGGCCGGTGTCGAGCAGGTACTCAGCCATCGCCACCGCTTCAGCCCGGGTGCGAAGGACGGGATCGACATCTCCTCCGCTCCGACCCGAAAGGGCGTCGTTGTTCTCTTGCTGGAACGTGTGGGGCATGTTCGACGAGGGGCGCTGTTCGCGCGGCTGCCAGATCCACTGATGGAGCCATCCGCGAGACACCTTGTCACCGACGTGACTCAGGTCGATGGCGACCCTGCGGGCATCGGCCAGCCCCTCCACGAGATGACAGTTCACACAGCCCAGGGTGGTGAACAGGTACCGGCCTTCGTTGATCCGGACGGCCGCTGGCTCCCCGTCGCGGACGGCGATATCGGCCACCCTGGCGTGGCATTGGGCGCAGTTCGCCTCGGTATGCTCGGTCTTCAGTATCGGTCGTTCCCATCTCGCCGCTGCCGAGTCGAAGGTGTGCTCCGGAACGAGCCCCGCTCGGCGAACGTAGTACTTGCGCTCCCATTCGCGCCGCTGTACCTCGGATCGAGGCCGGTGGCCGGCCAACACGAAATCGGTCTCCTCGCCGTTCCCCTCATGACAGATCGTGCAACCCATTCGGGCCATCGGATGGGGAGAGTCGGCGACGGCGTAGAGATCCAGATCCGGGTGAGCGAGCAGCGGCTGGGCGACATCCACGGATGATCGGTGAGTCGAGTCCTGTTCCGCAAAGTGTCGATCTGCGACAGCGACATGGCAGGTCATGCAGCGGTCGGTTTGTTTTGCCCGAACGAAATGCAGGTTCTGGTAGACTTCGGGCAGGATGACCTGTCTGACCTCGCACTTGCCGGGCGTTCCCCGGGGAGCGAGGAAATCGAGGAACGGCGCGTTCAGAACACCGCCGCCATCCCGTTCCAGCCAAATGCGAGCCCGCAGGAAAGCATCTTCACGGTCCCTGGTGAGGCGCTTGACGCGACGTTGAGCCTCGGCCAGGTCAAACGCGGCCGCCGGATCAGAAGCTGGTCGCGTTTGGGCCAGCCTGACCGCCTGCTCTGCCTCGGAGAGGGCTTTCCGGACCTTGTCGCTCTGCGCAGCCTGGACGTCCGAGCGGGCCAGTGCCGCCTGGGTCGCGATGTGCTGTCGCTGCCATCCGCGCCAAGGTCGGTCATAGTCCACCTTGACCATCCAGATCAAACAAGCCAGCAGACTCACTGCCGCCAAGGCAAATACCCAGCTCACCCGGTGGCGGCTGTAGACAGGGTCGGGAGGAGCAAGCATGGCTCAAATGTAGCGGCAAAGGGGGCAACAGGGAATATGAACCGGGACCATGTACGGTGAGCCGTGGTCCGTTATAATCCGGGGCATGCAAGCCTTCATGAGTGGGAAGGGGCCGGCGTTTCGCGTTCCGAGGACTTAAGGCTATGACCCATGGCAAGCTGCTGATCAAGGGTGGGCGGATCATCGATCCGGCCAACAGGCGAGATGAGATCGGCGACGTGCTGCTGGAGGGCGGGAAGGTCGCCAGAGTGGGTGGCACAATGACCGAGGCGGCGGCCAGGACGATTGACGCCAGAGGGCTGATTGTCTGCCCGGGGCTAATCGACATCCACGTTCACTTCCGGGAACCCGGCGATGAGAATGCCGAGACCATTGCCAGCGGTAGCGCCGCGGCGGTGGCCGGCGGCTTCACCTCCGTCGCGTGCATGCCCAATACGACGCCCGCCATCGACGACGAGGCCGGGGTCGAGTTCGTTCGTCATCAAGCCAAGGTCGCCGGCCTGTGCAATGTCTACCCCATCGGGGCCGTCACCGAGGGTCGCCAGGGGGAGATGCTGGCCGAGATGGGCCAGATGGTGCGGGCCGGCGCGGTCGGATTCTCCGACGACGGCAAGGGCGTGGCCTCAACCAACGTCATGTTCCGAGCCCTGCAGTATGTCCTGATGTTCGACAAGCCGATCCTACAGCACTGCGAGGACCCGGACATGGCCCGGGGGGGCGTGATGAATGGCGGAGCGACGGCCACGCGACTCGGCCTTCCCGGGATCAACACCATCGCCGAGGAGCTGATGATTCAGCGAGACCTGACCCTGGTGTTTCAGACCAGGGCTCGATACCACGTCTGCCACGTCTCAACCGCCCGGTCTGTCGAACTGATCCGCGAAGCCAAGGCGGCCGGCTTGCCGGTCACGGCTGAAGTGTGCCCTCACCATCTGCTTCTGACCGAGGAGGCCTGCGCGACCTACAACACGAACACCAAGATGAATCCGCCGCTGCGAACGCGAGATGACGTCAAGGCCTGCCTGCAGGGTGTGGCCGACGGCACCATCGACTGCCTGGTCACCGATCACGCTCCGCATGGAACTCAGCAGAAGGAACTTGAGTTTCTGGATGCCCCGTTTGGGATTATCGGTCTGGAGTGCGCTCTGCCGCTGTATATCAAGGCCCTGGTCCACCCCGGCATCATCGACTGGCCCAAGCTGATCGACCGGCTCACCGCAGGTCCAGCCAAAGTGCTCTCTCTGGACAGGGGAACCCTGTCCGTCGGCGCCGAGGCGGATGTCACACTGATCGACCCAGGCGCGGATTGGACCATCGACGTCACCCGGTTCGAATCCAAGAGCCGCAACTGCCCGTTTCAGGGCTGGCAGGTCAGCGGACGGGCGGTGACTACCATCGTCAAGGGCGACATCAAGTTCCAACTACAGGCAGAAGGATGAGTTCAGCGGAGTGCCCCATCGGGACGACCCGCGCGCGGGCCCCGTCACGCTTCGGTCGCATCCTGCTCTTGATACTGTTGGGGGCAGAGGGCGACCTGATGGCATCATCGCCGGCACCGGTGGCACAGGGCGACGTCGCTGCCGACCGTCGGATCTGCGCGGTCGTGGTCAGCGCAGACACCTGTGACCGTCAGGAGTGGCGAGCGGTCGTGGATGCCCTGGTCGCCAAGCACCACGCCGAGGTCATCCGATACGAAACTGACGTGAACGAGGCGGTCTGGGCACTCTCCGCCTGGATGCCGGACCGCATCTGCTTCGTGGCTCGTCCGGAGGAAGCCGGCCGGGAATACGTGGTCCGGATTCATCGCTTGACACGACAACTCGACGCCGACCCCTACACCGATGCGATCTGGGGCATCGTCACGGGTTACGACGCGGGTGACGCCCTGCGAATCGCAAGACGGAGCGAGCCGCTGGTCATTCGGCGAGGTGCATCCGGGGCCGGTGTGGGACACATTGAATCGCTGCCAGACGGCTTCGCGTCCTCGGAGAGCAGCAAGAACGACTTCTGGATACTGACGGACGGCAAGACCACCCGATCAAGGGTCGAACCGGACGCAAGCAGAGCCCTTGCTGAGGGCTTCAACACCATGGCCCCGGAGATCTTCTTCACCAGTGGGCATGCCACCGAGCGAGACTGGGAGGTGGGCTACAACTTCAGGGGAGGTCGGTTCTTATGTGAGAAGGGCCGGCTCTATGCCCGTACCAGCAACGGGGAGCGGGTTGACATCCACAGCCCTAACGTCAAAGTCTACTTGCCGATGGGCAACTGCCTCATCGGGCGGATCCCGCAACCGGACTGTATGGCCACCGCCTGGATGCACTGCGGGGGCGTTCATCAGATGTTCGGCTATACCGTGGTCACCTGGTTTGGATTCGTCGGCTGGGGTACCGGCCAGTACTTCTCGGGAGGACGAAACAACCTGGCCGAGTCGTTCTTCTTCACGGAGCAGGCTCTCCTACACAAGCTCCATACCGAGTATCCTCGCTGGTCGAACACCGAACTCTATCGCTTCGAGCCCGACGCGATCAACGAGTTGTTCACCCGGCACGGGCTACTCAAGGAGGAAGGCGGGCGAATCGTGCCTGAGCAGACGGCCGCAGGCCTGCTCTGGGACCGCGACACGGTCGCCTTTTACGGAGACCCCGGCTGGGACGCGCGGATGTCGAGGTTGGAGCCTGCCTGGCAGCAGGCCTTCACCGAAGGCGATGGCCGCACGACCTTCAGAATCACGGCGACGCGTGAGGGGAGTTGGCCCGAGAAACCGGTAATCGCGTGGCTGCCATCGCGACTTGCCCACGTCAGGCTGACCGAGCCCCCCCATCCCAAAGCGGTCGTCACCGACAACTTCCTGCTGTTGCCGGAGTCCGGCGCGTTTGGGAAGGGCGATACCATCGAGGTCTCTTTCTCGGGCACGCCCATGGTACGCCCTGACCGGCAGTCTCTGGGCCAGCTGCAGCTCGCCGCGACGCAGGTTCGTTCCTTGCCTGGACCATCCAGGTCCGGCGTCATCGCGGCTTTGGGCAGGGCAGGGAATCACCGCGGGGCGCTGCTGGCGGCATTGCGGGCCACCCAAGGCGACCGCCGCGAAGGGATGGCCTTCCTCCTGGCAAACATGCCCGACAACGATCTGCGAGCGATCGACCCCGGCGTGTTGAAGGAGAATGTTGAACTCGCCTATGAAGCCCGAGAGAAAGCCCCGTGGGCACACGAGGTGCCCGCTGAGCTCTTCCTGAATGATATCCTACCCTACGCCAGCCTGGACGAGAGCCGCGATCTCTGGCGGAAGGAGTTCCGCGATCGTTTCGCCGGCAAGGCCTGGGAGTTCAAGACCATCGCGGAAGCCGTGCGATTCCTTAACCGAGAGGTGTTCAGGGTCTACGGCATTCAATACGACGCGGCCAAGCGCCCGCGACCCAACACCTCTCCAGCCGGGACGATCAAGGCGGGCTGTGCTTCCTGTACCGGCCTGTCCATCATGCTCGTTGATGTCTGCCGGGCGTGCGGCATCCCGGCGCGCATCGCCAGCATTCCGGCCTGGAAGGACGGCAAGGGTGACGCCACCGGCCGCCACGCAGGCAACCACACCTGGGTGGAAGTCTGGGCCGGGCGGTGGCACCACGTCGGCGGTGCCGAGGACACCGAACTGGACAAGGGATGGTTCACCGAAAAAACGCGGGGCAATGCGGTGGACCCGCGATTGTGGCCGCACCGCATCTACGCGTCCTCGTTCAAGAGGACCGGCCTGTCGTTTCCGCTGGTGTGGTCACCGGAGACTACCTGGGTCCCGGCAGTTGACGTCACCGAGGCCTACCAGAAGCCAGAAGCCGCCTCGCAACCTGTCGGTCGCTAGCCCAAGTTACTGAACAACTGCGATTTTGAAAAGATCTTCGGGTTGGCATCCGCGTTCTCCGGGCGATCAGCGGGGTTGGATGGCGTTTTCGGCGATGTAGTGGAAACCTACCCTCTTGAAG